>JABIQN010000014.1 GCA_018699395.1 Gammaproteobacteria bacterium | reverse complement strand
CGGATTGATATAGGCTCTTCTGAACCATATCTGGCGTCAAGAACATGACAACAGCGGCGCCTTTGACTGCATCGCTCGGCTCCTGAACGTTTAAGCCGTCAGCTTCCGCTATGGCCCAACTGGCTCCACTGGGCCTCAGGCCTACGACGACATTGAAGCCGCTGTCTTTGAGGTTCAGTGCGTGAGCGCGACCCTGGCTGCCGTAGCCCAGTATGGTGACCTGGCGATTAGCCAGGCATGAGATATCAACATCTGCTTCTGAGTACATCTGCATGGTGAATTCCTAAAACCTTAATGCGAAGATAAAAAAAACCCCACTATCCTTTTGGATGCGGGGTTTACGTTGTCCGATGACTGGATGCGCGCTACCCGCTTTGTCTCTCAAGAAGGAGCAAAGAAAGTCGAAGTACGAGCAAGTTTTTGCAATGCATTGCAGTCATGCCGCGAATCATGTTGTAAGAAAATAACGATGTCAACCGTTGCTTAACCGATTACGTATGTTACTAAATATGATAGATTAACTTTTCATCATAAAGTACTGAAATAAATATAATTATTTGAATCATTGAGGCTTTTTCTTTAATACCTTATATATACATCCCAATACAGGGCAAAAAAAGCCTCAGCACTTTTACGCACATTTTGGTTGTGCAGGCGGCGCGCAGTGCTGTTCCAGTTGGCACTTAGAGTCAAATTTGCGAGCCCTAAAAGTTATACAGATGTTGGGCTGGCGATATGCAAATCATGTGTTATTCTTCGCTCCGGTGTCACGGGGACCTTTCAGTACAAGAAGGAATAAATGACGGAAAAGCTCAGCAGGAAACTCTGGGTGGGCCAACAAATATAGAGATAGTTAGGGGTTCCAATAGTTTATCGTCGCGCGGCGAAGGTGGAGAGGGTCGCGCACGAACTTAGTGATGCGATCTTTATCGTCGGCTTTTATTTGTGCATGTATTCAACTAATACGCTGCATCCCTCTTCATTGTAATTAACTACAACATTTAAAGAACTTTAAGGAGTATCCATGAAACGGTGTATTAGCAGCAGTCGGCGCCTAACCACTGCGTTTTTCGCAACAGCGGTTATCGCAATCTCTGGCAGCGTTTTCGCCCAGTCTGTGTCTGTCGATCAGATACTTGAAGCTGATCAACGTCGGTTGAATCTCGCGCAAAAATCCCAGGAACGAATCAACAGCGTTGTTGATGGTACTCGCTCTCTGGAGGATCAATATCGAGCTACAAATAAAGAAGTCGATGGCCTCAAAGTCTATAACCGTTTGATGAAAGCGCAGGTAGAGGGGCAAATGGCCACTTTGGAAGACATCGGTTTGTCGATGGACCAGGTCGACGTCATCAACCGTCAGATCTTCCCGTTGATGGAACGCATGATCGACGGCCTACGGCAATCGATAGGGCTGGATATTCCATTTCTGATGGATGAGCGCATGCAGCGAGTTGTTAGCCTTGAGGGAATCATGGAGCGCTCGGACGTATCCGTGGCTGAAAAATTCCGAAAAGTAATGGAGGCATATCAAATCGAGAACGAATTTGGCTGGACTGGTGATTATTACACGCAGTCGCTAACGATCGATGGTACAACCCGATCATTCAATATGTTGCGCATTGGCCGTATCGGACTGTATTTCCAGTCTGATGACGCCAGAGTCACTGGCCGTTGGGATAACACGGCACGCGAGTGGGTGATGGATGATTCATCACGTAACGAAATTCGTAAGGGCCTGAGAATGGCTCGCCAGTTAATTGCACCGGAACTTATCAGTGTGCCAGTTTCTGCTGCGGAGGCTTCTTAAATGAAACGTATTACAATAATCATTGCTGCCGGACTGCTATGTCTCGGAATGACAACGGCATATGCTCAGGATGAGAGCGACGCACTCAGTATGGCGGAGCTCCTTAGTCTGATTGAACAAGGACAAGCGCGTGACTCGCAGATTGCACGTCAACGCGAGGCAGAGTTCGCGCAGGCAAAAAATCGGCAACAGTCACTGCTAAATCAGTCGCGCGCCAATCGTACCCGCGAAGAAAACATCAGTGAATCGCTTGAGTCACGGTTTGAAGATAATCAGCAAAAAATCATCACTGCAAGTCAGGCGCTAGACGAGAGACTGGGTGCACTGAAAGAACTTTTCGGTGTCCTACAGACTGTTTCTGGTGATACTCAGGGTGTATTCAGTACTTCTCTGACCAATATCCAATACCCAGACCGCGGCGAATTCTTGGTTGCACTTGGTAGCAAGATGGCCGGCGCTAGCAGCCTTGCATCGATCGCCGATATCGAACGCCTCTGGGGAATGATTCAGAAGGAAATCATTGAGTCTGGTCGCGTTGTTCGCTTTAGCAATATAGTTACAAAAGCGGATGGTCAGCAGGAAGAGATGGATGTTATTCGAATTGGCTCGTATAACGTCATCAATGAGAATGGCTACCTCAAGTACAATTCCAGTGAAGGCACACTTACTGAGCTGGCGCGTCAGCCAGAATCTAGATACACGGGAACGACAAGTGACCTGATGAATGCTGACAGCGGCACGGTTACTTTTGGTCTCGATGTAACACGCGGCACGATTCTGGGTCTGCTTGTAGAATCACCAACGATCAAAGATCGCATTGAGCAGGGCGGAATTGTTGGTTACTGCATTATCGCACTGGGTATCGTAGGTCTGCTGATTGCTATTTGGCGTTGGTTTGGCCTGACGGGCGATAGCCGACGAGTTGCGGCACAGCTGAAACGTGATACTGCCAGCACCGACAATCCCCTTGGCCGCGTTCTCGCTGCCTACGAGAGTAATAGTAGTGCGGACACTGAAACGATTGAGCTCAAACTGAGTGAGGCGGCTCTTAAAGAGATGCCCGGACTCACGAAAGGGCTGCTCTTTATCAAGGTGGTATCCGCCGTTGCTCCTCTTATGGGTCTACTCGGAACCGTTACCGGCATGATTAAGACTTTCCAGGTCATCACGCTTTACGGCGCCGGCGATCCGAAAATGATGGCAGGTGGTATTTCACAAGCCTTGATGACGACGGTATTGGGTCTTGTTGTTGCTATTCCGATGGTTCTGCTGCACACCGCTGTAAGCGGTCAAAGTCGCAAGATCATTAATATCCTCCAGTCTCAGAGTGCCGGGCTTGTTGCCCAGCATTCGGAGCGTAATGGCTAAGGCCGAAAGGAGTAATCATGTATTGGCTTATTGATAGTTTTGAGGCCATACGCGATTTCATGAACCTCGGCGGTGTCGTGCTTAAAAGCATCGCCGTGGTCATCTTTCTGATGTGGGTCCTCATCGTCGAGCGGATAATGTATTTCCGCACGTCGATGAAGCAAATGTCGAAAGAGATTCATGATAGCTGGGAAACGAGACAGGAACGACGTTCCTGGAACGCACACCAAATTCGCGAGTTAATGATTTCACGCTTTAGCGAAGCAACTAGTCAGGGCATCAATGTCATTCAGACTTTTGTTGCGCTCTGCCCTTTACTTGGGCTCCTCGGCACTGTTACCGGCATGATCAGCGTGTTTCAGGTCATGGCAGTATCCGGGTCAGGGAACGTCCGAGCGATGGCGGCCGGGGTATCCCAGGCGACTGTTCCGACGATGGCTGGAATGGTCGGGGCGCTTTCGGGTGTATTGCTCGTTACTTTGTTAACACGCCGTGCGGCTCGTGAAGTTGAGTTTCTTGAAGACTCTCTAACGATGGACCATTAAGGAAATATCATGCGTAAAACTGATCTTTCGATGGGGCAAGACGAAGATGGCGATGAAATCAATCTAACGCCTATGTTGGACGTTGTTTTCATCATGCTCATCTTCTTCATCGTGACTGCATCGTTTGTCAAGGAAGCGGGGATTGACGTCAACCGGCCAGATGCCCCAGTAACGGAGACAAAGCCGGAGGATGCCAATATTCTGATCGTTGTGGACGCAAATGACGATATCTGGATCGATCGTCGAGTCATCGACCCTCGAGCTGTTCGAGCCAATATCGAACGCTTGCACGCCGAAAACCCCAAGGGGTCGGTGGTGATTCAGCCGAACAAGCGATCAACCAACAAAATGCTCGTGACGATAATGGACTCTGCACGTAGTGCCGGCGTCTATAATATATCGATCGCGGACTCAACTTGAGCGAGATCTTCAAGGACATACCATATGCGAAATAATCAAGGTGCATTTGGACACGAAGAGGAAAGCGAGGAGATTAATCTCACGCCGATGCTCGATGTTGTGTTCATTATGCTTATTTTCTTCATCGTAACTGCAACGTTTATTAAGGAAGCAGGCATCCAGGTTGAGCGTCCCGATACCGTCACGGCGGACTCGCAGGAAGACGCATCCATTTTGATTGCTATCAGTGCCAATGATGCAATCTGGATAGATAAGCAGGAACGTGATACTCGGGACTTGCGTGGCATCATTGAGCGCCTGCACTCTGAGAATCCAAAGGGGTCAGTCGTGATTCAGGCGGACGAGAGATCGACTAATGAAACGCTTATCCAAATACTCGAGGCAGCTAAAGCGGCCGGCGTAACGAATGTTGCTATGGCGTCTGATAACGGCTAAGAGAAGCGGCGAGAGCCACTGAGGAGACAGGACCATGATAGGTCGCTATGTAATATCAATTGTCACTGGCGTCGTAGTTACGCTTACCTTGCTGTTCGTAATGCAGTTACTTATTGCGACAGGTAAGGGCGCGCTGACAAAGCCCAGAGAAAGGGCGCAGCTCGATTTCGTGCGTGTAAAGCGAAACGAGAATATAAACACCCAGGAGATTATTCCAGACAAACCACCGAAGCCTCCTGAAACACCGCCAGAAACACCGCCGCAGGACATGGATAACATCGATCCTGACACGCCGACAATAGACGTAGCACGCCCGACCATTATGGGGGGCACTGACATTGGCGGGCCAGGTAGAATGAATATAGCAGAAGGCGACTATCTGCCAATCGTTCGTGTTGCGCCTGTCTATCCGTCACGAGCTCTGTCCAGAGGGCTCGAAGGTTTCGTTGATATGTCGTTCACTGTAACCATAACTGGATCGGTTATAAATCCAATCGTATTGCAATCCACAAGCAGCATGTTTGAACGTGCCGCAACCAGGGCCGTCGTTAAGTTTAAGTATAAACCTCGTGTTGTCGACGGTATTCCGGTCGAAGTGCCGGGCGTTAAGACGCGTATTACGTTCGAACTTCAAGATTAAGGGGCGATTGATAGCCCTTAGCGGAGGGGACTCTATCCAAAGGATGTTTAATTTTATGAATACTGATCGTGGAATTTCATTGAAGCTGTGCATGTTATTGCTCGCCGGAATGTTGGCATGCACAAATGCCGCCGCACAAGGTAGTGGGCAGGCAGATAAGCAAGATAAGACGAAGACGAAGCGGGCGCAGGCGGTCAGCAAAGAAGTCTATGAGCGCATAACCAAAGCTCAGGAATTGGGCGATGCAGAAGATTACCAAGGAGCCCTAAAGCTGCTGAATAAATTATATGATCCGGATGAATTGACAGAGTATGAGCAGGCGAATGTCCTAAATTATATCGGCTTCCTTCACTACAATACCGACAACACAACTGCGGCAATTACGACATTCCAGAAACTCCTCGCAATTCCAAGTCTCGAACCACAAATGGAAAAACAAACTACGTTAACGGTTGCGCAGTTACTAACAATGGACGAGCGCTATGAGGAATCATTGGTAACAATCGATAAATGGTTTGTTTTGGAGACGAACCCAGGGTCGGATCCTTTTATTCTAAAGGCGCAGATTCACTACAACCTAAATCAATACCAAAGCATGATCCAGCCAATAGAGAGTGCCATGCAAGTCGCCAAGGATCGCGGCAAGCCTGCCAAAGAAAACTGGTGGGAACTGCTGAATTTTGCATACTTTCAGCAAGAAAATTATGGCAAGGTACGCGACATTCAAAAGATTCTACTGCAGACGTGGCCTAAGAAGCGCTACTGGAAGTCGCTTGCAGGTGCTTATACTGAGCTTGGGCAAGACGAGAAGCTGATTTACGCGTATGACGCCGCATTCACACAAGGAATGCTGGAGAAAGGCACGGAATTCGTGACGATGTCGCAACTCTACT
>JABIQN010000013.1 GCA_018699395.1 Gammaproteobacteria bacterium | reverse complement strand
TTCCGCTGCGTAACTCTTGCCACGTTCAGGATTGCTGCTGAACACGCTGACAACTTCACATTCTGGATGATTTCGCATTGCCGGTATCATCGTATCTCGCGCAATGCTGCTCGCGCCTATTAGGCCAATACCAATAGTCATGAGGAGATCCTTTTTTTAGATTCTGCATCAAATAATAACGCATGCTACATATTAAAGCTGACATTCGTTTCTTAGGTATTACAATGTTTAGCATTATTGTTAATGGAGGCACCCAAAATGGGGTTGAAGATAAACGATATAAAAGCCGAGATAATTTTTTCAAAAAAACGACTCAGACAGCGTGGTGTCGACTATGCGGCAGTATTTAAGGACATGAGCGCCTCCGTGAAACAGGAAATTGAAGAAATCAGGATCCTGAGAAATAACGGGTTATCAGTGATACCCGAAATCGATTTTAAATCGTTGGGCGAGAAGGGGTTTAGCGACGACGATAGGGCCCTGATTAAAAAACGCGGCTGTGTAATTATTCGGAATACATTTGAATCTTCCCTGGCGCAGAACTGGAATGAAGAGCTAGGACGATATATCGAGGAGGTTGGTTACTACGAGAATCCCGATAAAGGTCTCGACAAGTACTTTTCTTCTCTTCAGGAAGGTAAATATCATCATCCACAGATTTTCAGTGTGTACTGGTCGCGACCACAGATTCAGGCGCGTCAGCACGAAAATCTGGCTACCATAAGGCGATTCTTGAATGGCCTATGGAAATACCATGTTGATGGTAAACCGATATTTGATCCGGATCAGGAATGTACTTATGCGGACCGAACCCGCAGACGCGAACCGGGCGACAATTCACTGGGAATAAAGCCGCATATCGACGGTGGTTCGGTCGAACGCTGGCTGGAAAATTCCGGTTATCAATCGGTATATCGGCATCTGCTGGACGGCAATTGGGAAAAATATGACCCGTTTGATGCCGCTTATCGCACCGAAACCAGTCAGATTTCATCCCCAGCGGTTTGCAGTATGTTTCGCACCTTTCAGGGCTGGACGGCTTTGAGTTCGCAGGGACCGGGCGATGGTACCTTGCAGTTAATACCTAGTGCGCGCGTCCTAGGCTGGATGATTTTACGCGCCTTGCAAGATGACGTGCCGGACGATGAATTATGCGGCGCGCAGCCAGGACGTGCTTTGTCCTGTGAACCCGAGTGGCACGATCTGGTGCTGGAAGGTTTATGCACCATCCCGGAAATGCAGGTGGGCGACAGCATCTGGTGGCATGGGGATTTGGTTCATGCGGTCGAAGACGAGCACAATGGAAAGGAATCTAGCAATGTTATCTATATTGGTGCAGCGCCCTATTGCGAGAAAAACGTGAGTTTTCTAGATGCACAGGCGAAGTGTTTTATGGCAGGTAAAAGCTCACCGGATTTTGCTGCCGAAGACTACGAATTGGATTTCAAGGGTCGGTCGCGGATTAGCGATCTTAGCGAACTTGGCAAGAAGCAGATGGGCCTCGAGGCTTGGTAAGTTATTGTCATAAAGGGTGAGAAATGTCTTTTTATATAGAAGACATACACACCGACAAAAAACGCTGAAAGCGTTGGTATTATTGAGTTTAGGGTGGTGGGCCCGGTAGGACTCGAACCTACGACCAAGGGATTATGAGTCCCCTGCTCTAACCAACTGAGCTACAGGCCCTTTAATTCTTTAGTCTTCGAGCAGGAAGCTCCGCAGCTGATCCGAACGTGTTGGATGGCGTAATTTACGCAGCGCTTTCGCCTCAATTTGACGAATACGCTCGCGCGTCACGTCAAACTGCTTACCGACTTCCTCCAACGTGTGATCGGTATTCATATCGATACCGAAACGCATGCGAAGCACTTTTGCCTCACGAGGTGTAAGACCAGCAAGAATCGAGTGAGTGGTTTCTTTAAGACCCGAAGTCGTCGCAGAATCGACCGGCGAGTGCACCGTCTGATCCTCGATGAAGTCACCGAGATGAGAATCTTCGTCGTCACCAATTGGCGTTTCCATTGAAATTGGCTCTTTCGCGATTTTCAATACCTTGCGAACCTTGTCTTCCGGCATTTCCATGCGTTCTGCCAGTTCGTCCGGTAGCGGTTCACGTCCCATTTCTTGCAGCATTTGTCGTGAGATGCGATTGAGTTTGTTGATCGTTTCAATCATATGCACTGGAATTCGAATGGTGCGAGCCTGATCTGCGATCGAACGCGTGATCGCTTGACGAATCCACCAGGTTGCGTATGTCGAAAATTTGTAGCCGCGTCGATATTCAAACTTGTCGACGGCTTTCATTAAACCGATGTTGCCTTCCTGAATCAAATCTAGAAACTGCAGGCCACGGTTCGTGTATTTCTTCGCGATGGAAATAACGAGACGTAAGTTAGCTTCGACCATTTCCTTCTTGGCACGACGAGCCTTGGCTTCACCGATCGACATTTGTCGATTGATCTCTTTGATTTCGACAATGCTAATTTGCGTAGCAATTTCGACGGCGATGAGTTTTCGCTGGCAACGGATTACATCGTCTCTCAGTTTCGCCAGAATCGATGAGTGTTTGCGCTTGGCGCGAATGTGTTTTTCGATCCACAAATAGTCGGTTTCACTCTTCGGAAAGCTAGACAGGAAGTCTTTGCGCGGCATGCCAGCGTCGCGAACGCAGATCTGCATCACCATACGTTCCTGGCTGCGGATGATTGACACGACATCTCGAAGATTACGTACCAGAGCCTCGAACAGTTTCGGTGCGAGCTTAAGCTCCATAATTTGGTCGGCCATTTCGGATAGCGCTTTGATGGTGCGCTTGTCCTTGAAGCCATACTTTTCGAGGTACTTCATGCCACGGTTGTAGTGGCGGTGAATGACTTTAACGCGTGCCTTCACTTCGTCTGGATCAGGGCCAGTATCAATAACCTCATCATCATCATCTGACTTCGGTGCCGGCGGCTTAATCTCTTCAGGCTCGTTCGGATCAATAAATCCAACGACGAAATCCTGCATACGAGTCTCGCCACCGATAACTCTATCGGCGACTTCAAGCAGCGCTTGAACAGTCGGCGGGAAATGCACCATATGGTACTTGACCTGATTCAGGCCGGCTTCAATTCGTTTGGCGATTTCGATCTCGCCCTGACGCGTCAGGAGTTCGACTGTGCCCATTTCGCGCATATACATACGAACCGGGTCAGTCGTCCGTCCAAATTCGGCATCGACACTGGCGAGGGCGGCTTCCGCTTCCTCGGCGCCATCGTCGTCAGTCGCTGTAGCGTCCGATAAGGTAATGGATTGGACATCAGGCGCCTTCTCATGAACCGCGATACCCATATCATTAATCATATTAACGATGTCTTCGATTTGCTCCGGGTCGACGATGTCATTTGGCAAGTGATCATTGACTTCTGCGTATGTCAGATAGCCTTGCTCCTTACCGCGGGCAATTAATTCTCTTAGTTGCTGTGCTTGCTTACCGCCGACAGCTACTGCACTTTTTTCGGTCAAGATAAAACCCCTGCGGGTAAAAGATACAAACGATTAATATTACTCTCTTCAAAGAGGGTGATCTACTATTTTTCATATGCGTAGCGAGTTAGTGCTGTTGCCTCAGCTCCGATTTTTCGTCGTCACTCAGTCCCATAACTCGTTGTTTTTCAATAAGAAATTCAATTCTTTCCTTGCGACCAGCTAGCGCCAGCTGCTGCAGGCATTCGTCAAGTTCCGCCGCAGCGTCAAATTCTTCATCAACCGGAACATCTACAGCAGCCAGTTTGCCCAGATGTCCACCCTTTTCATCGTGCCGCCAACGCTCCAGTAAACCAGCGGTCGTTATAGTGGGCTCAGATTGTGCGGTTTCAATGAGCGCGGACAATAAATCAACCCCTGCCCGTTGTATGCCAGCCAGTTTCTCGATATCCAGTTTCGCCCCGGCCTCCGGATGATTCAAAATCAGCGTTATCGCTCGTCGAACGACTGAAGGGCCGCCGCTGGCATTTGGTTGTTGCCAGACCCTTACACGATTCGCCCCTATCATCGACGATGAATCATTCCTTTTCTGATCTGCCGTCATCATCATTTCGAGTTTCTGCCCCGTTAATCCGACGGCCGCAGCAAGGCCTTCAGTCAATAACTCTCGGTAAATTCCGGTCGGTATTTTGTTAACGAGTGGGCGGGCCATTTCCGCCAGTTTAGCCCGGCCGTCTATCGAATCCATGTCTACCTGAGTGCTGAGTTCGTGGATCAGAAACTCGGACAGCGGCATTCCAGCATCCATTAGTTTCACAAACGCGTCGGCGCCATTTTCATTGACGAAAGAGTCCGGGTCATGGCCGTCTGGGAGGAAAACGAATCGAACTTGCCGCCCCTCGCGGATATGCGGCAAGGCATTTTCGAGCGCGCGCCAGGCGGCCTTTTTCCCGGCGCGGTCACCATCAAACGCAAAGTAGGCGTTGTCCGTCAGCCGAAATAATCGATTCAGGTGCTCATCAGTGGTTGCGGTACCCAGGGTCGCGACGGCGAAATCGATGCCATGTCTCGCCATCGCCACCGTGTCCATGTAGCCCTCGACTACGACCAGGCGCTCGATGTGTCTGAGTGCCTGACGAGCCTCATAAAGGCCATAGAGTTCACGACTCTTGTGAAATAGAGCTGTTTCAGGGGAGTTCAGATACTTCGGCTCGCCATCTCCCATTGTCCGACCACCGAAGCCGATTGTGCGACCGCGAGCATCTCGAATTGGAAACATGACTCGGTCTCGGAAGCGGTCGTAATGCTTGCCGTTATCTTTGCGAATAATGAGTCCAGTCGCCAGCAGCTTTTCTATTGCTTCTTCAGATTTACCGAACTTGTCCAGCACGTTGCTCCAGCCATCTGGGGCAAAGCCAATGCCAAAGCGCTTCGCGGTCGGACCATCAATCCCCCTGTTCTTTAAGTATTCAACTGCTGTTTGTGTTTCCTTAAGACAGGACTGCCAGTGACGTGCCACGGTATCCATGAGAGAAAACAGCTCATCATAGCGTCGCGTGGGCTGGCTGGTTTCACTCCGCGGAACCTCTACCCCCATAGAGCTCGCGAGAGATTCGATCGCATCGACAAAGCTCATGTGGTCGAACTCCATAAGAAATCCGACCACCGTCCCATGCGCGCCGCAGCCAAAGCAGTGGTAAAAGCCTTTTCCGGGGCTAACGGTGAACGACGGAGTTTTCTCATCGTGGAATGGGCAGCAGCCCTTGAACTCGCGCCCAGCCTTTTTCAGCTGGGTACGGCGACCCACAACCTCAACAATATCTGCTCTTGCGATCAGATCATCGATGAAATCCTGAGGGATTAATCCAGCCATATGAATTCAAACGTCACCCGGTCAACTGTGGGTCTTGGAGTTTTTATTATTTTGTGAAGCATAGCCTAATGTTGAGGCTTTACCAGAGCGCAAAAAACGCGCCAGTTTGCGGAGGGTGCTTTAGTTGGCGCTTAACCGCTCTTTGATTACGGCGCTGACGGCGCCCATATCGGCTCGGCCAGATGCCTTCACCTTGATTTGGCCCATGACCTTACCCATGTCACGAATGCCACTCGCGCCTGTCGCCTGAATGACCTTGTCGATCATGACGGCCAGTTCATTGGCTGACAATTGTTCTGGAAGATAGGTATCAAGAATCACGATTTCAGCGCGCTCAATAGCAGCGAGATCTTCACGATTTCCTTGCTCGAACTGCTCAACAGAATCACGTCGCTGTTTGACCATTTTGGTCAATACGGCAAGCACAGTGGCCTCATCAAGATCTTCTCGCGTGTCCACTTCAATCTGTTTGATCGCAGCGAGAATGAGGCGCACCACTTTCAACCGGTCTTTTTCACCGGCCTTCATGGCAGACTTCATGTCTTCTGTGATTTGGCCTTTGAGGGACATCGCGGTGCAATGAACCTCTGATTAATAAAGGCGCGTGCGCTTGGCATCATCGCGAGATATTTTCTTCAGATGACGCTTGACGGCTGCGGCTTTCTTACGCTTCCGCTCTTGAGTTGGCTTTTCGTAGAATTCACGACGACGCAACTCAGTAAGAATTCCCGCCTTTTCACAGGCGCGTTTGAAGCGACGCAGTGCAGCGTCAAAATACTCGTTCTCTTTTAATCGAACGCTTGGCATTGTTCAGGTATTCCGTCCAGACATAAATAAACCCGGCACATGGCCGGGACTCAGCCGAGCATACTAACCCCACATTTGGCGGTTTGCAAAGGGTTCGGGTTATCATTCGCTCCCTATGGTAAGTCAAACTATAACCCTTGGAATTGAATCCAGTTGCGATGAGACCGGAGTTGCCCTTTACAGCCCCCAAAGAGGACTGATTGCGCATGCCCTGCACAGTCAGGTGGATCTGCACGCGGCTTATGGCGGCGTTGTCCCAGAGATCGCCTCTCGGGACCATGTTCGGATGCTTTTACCTTTGATTCAAAAAGTTATGGATGAGGCTGGCATCACGAAGCCGGATGCAATCGCGTACACGGCGGGCCCGGGCCTAGTCGGCGCTCTCATGGTGGGTGGTGGCATGGCAAATGGACTGGGATTGGCATGGGGCTGTCCGGTTATCCCCGTGCATCATATGGAAGGGCATTTACTGGCGCCGATGCTGGAGGAAAATTCGCCCGAATTTCCGTTTCTGGCGCTTTTGGTGTCGGGCGGACACACCATGCTCATCTCTGTTCGCGGGCTTGGTGAGTACAAATTATTGGGTACGACACTCGATGATGCGGCGGGAGAGGCTTTTGATAAGACCGCGAAATTATTAGGCCTTGGGTATCCTGGTGGTCCATTGCTGGCTGCTCTGGCGGACGAGGGTGACGATAAGGCATACGCTTTTCCCCGACCGATGCTGAACAAACCCAATCTGGACTTTAGTTTTAGTGGGCTGAAGACAGCAGTAATGCTGCAGGTCCGAAGATCCGAGGCCGACGATGAGCTCTATGCTAGTCGCGCGAATATTGCGGCCTCTTTTCAGCGTGCCGCTGTTGATACTCTCGTCGGAAAATCCCTAAAAGCAGCCGCAGCCGAAGGTCTGGGTAGAATCGTAATTGCAGGTGGGGTAGGGGCGAATCGATTGCTACGCAGTGAAATGGCAGAGCGATTTTCCGGCGATGTTTTTTATCCGCGATTCGAGTTTTGTACCGACAATGGCGCGATGATCGCGGTCGCGGGTGCACTACGACACTCGGAAGCAACGAACCCGACAGAAATTCAGGCACAGGCAAGATGGTCACTGGACTCGCTGGGTATCCCAGTGGCCTAATTCACGGAAGGAACTATGGACAAAATTTTTCTTAGCGAGCTTAAAATCGATACCGTCATTGGTATTTTTGAATGGGAGCGTCGCATTCGTCAGACTGTCGTCGTTGACCTCGAGATGAGCGCAGACATCGCGAAGGCTGCTGCGACAGATGATGTTGCCGACACACTGAATTACAAATCCATTGCGAAACGAGTTCAAAAATTTGTAGCCAAGTCGAGTTTCCAGCTTGTCGAGACTCTAGCGGAACACATTGCGGCGATAATTCGCGACGAGTTTTCAGTATCCTGGGTCAAAGTTCGAGTGAATAAGCCTGGTGCAATTCGTGGATCAAAAGCAGTCGGGGTTGAGATCGAGCGGGGAGAGCAATCAAACTGATGGCAAGCGTTTATCTCGGATTGGGTAGTAATGTATCGCCGGATATAAATCTTTCGATAGCGATTCGAGAGCTTGAAGCCCGTTATGGTGAGCTTAAGCGATCGGCAGTATACCGAGGCGCTGCTGTCGGCTTTGACGGCGCGGATTTCCTGAATCTTGTCGTGAGCCTGCAATCAAATCAAACACCGCTGGATATTTGTGGTGAGATCGAGCTGATACATAATTTGGCCGGTCGCGTACGCGAAGGTAATAAATGGGAATCACGTCCTTTAGATATTGATCTGTTGCTTTACGATGATCTTGTCAGTGACGAGCGACCGGTGCGGGTGCCACGTGATGATATTTTGCAGTATAGCTTCGTATTGCGGCCGATCGCGGAGCTGGCGCCAGCTCTACTTCATCCTTTGACTGGCAAAACTGTATTAGAGCATTGGCAGAATTTTGACAGCAAAAGTCAGCCTTTAGAGAAAGTAAACGTTGATTGGTAATGGAGTTGGTATGCGTGCGCTGTTTGTATACTCACTTTCGCCGGCCTGACGGCATGTAAAGCTGCTAACGCGGTTGGCGTCGCAGAGTCTACGGCATCGCAACCTGTTTGACGCGCTTTAGTTAACAGCACTTCTACCAGCACTTTTACCAGCCAGTCGAGCGGCCGCCATCGACCGCTATGATCTGACCTGTTACATAGGTCGCGTCGCGCATCAGATACAGCACGCACCCGGCAATGTCTGCGGGCTCTCCCGCACGACTCAACGGTATCTGTCGCAGAATGCTCTGCTGATTCATCTCTGTCATCTCATTTTCCGGCCAGATGATCGCACCCGGTGCAACCCCATTCACCCGAATGTCCGGGGCGAGGTCTTTGGCCAGCGAGCGGGTCAGCATCGCAAGTCCTGCTTTCGCAGAGCCATACAAAACGTGATCACGCAGTGGCCGATCCGCGTAAATATCCACAATATTGACTATCGCGCCGCCATACTCACGCAAATGGGGTGCAGCGGCTTGCGTTAAGAACAGTGGTGCTTTCAAGTTACTACCCAAGATGTCGTCCCACTGTTGCTCGGAGATGCTGCCGATAGGTGTGGGGTAAAAGGTCGATGCATTGTTGACCAGACCATTAAGGCTGCCACCCCAACTGACGACCGCGTCGATTAACGGCGACAGACTGTCCACTTTGTTAAGATCCGCCTGAAAAACTGCAGCGGAATCAGGACGCAAGTTATTGAAATCGCCCGCAAGCGATTTCGCCTCGTCCGCTGAGCCACGATAATGAATTGCAACTCGTGCACCGTTGTCGTGTAAGCGTGTCACAATGGCAGCGCCTATTCGGCGGGCGGCACCGGTGACGAGAATAACTTTGTTGTTGAGTGTTTTTTCTGGCATGCCATCATTCATAAAGACATTATCGTGTATATGCAATACGAACAGCTAACATCTCTGCCGAAGCCCGACCAAATTAGCGCAGCACACAGTGCACGGGTCGCTCGCCACATCAGCACAAAAATTCGAGCAGCAGGCGGCCAAATCGGTTTCGCCGAGTTCATGTATGAGGCGCTTTACTCGCAGGGTCTGGGTTATTACAGCGCGGGCTCGATAAAATTCGGCAGGGACGGTGACTTCGTTACGGCGCCGGAAGTGTCGACTGTCTTCGGCAGAGTGTTGGCACGCCAATGTGCCGAGGTTTTAGTTCAGATCGATAATGGCGAAGTCCTGGAGTTCGGCGCAGGTAGTGGCAAACTTGCTGTTGATGTTTTGTCGACACTTGAAGCACAAGGTGTGCTGCCTGCTGCTTACAATATTTTTGAAGTTTCGCCGGATCTTATCGAAAGGCAAAAAAGCAGGCTGCAGGACGAATTACCGCATTTAGTGGAACGGGTTCGCTGGCTTTCAACACTACCAAGCAACTTCGAAGGAGTAATCATTGCCAATGAGGTGCTTGATGCGTTGCCTGTAGAGCGATTCGTGCGGCGAGAAGCAGGAGTGTTCCAGATGCTCGTCTCGCTTAGTGGTGATGCATTCGTTTGGACTGAGGCTGAGGCTTCGGAACAGCTAGCCGCAGCGGTAGCTAATATCGAAAGGGAGATTGCCGCACCTTTTCCAACGGGTTACCGGTCAGAGATTTGTCTCGCGACATCAGCGTGGATAGCTGAGTTGTCTGATTGCTTACGTTATGGCGTTGTATTCCTATTCGACTATGGCATATCGCAGCGTGAATACTATGCGCCCGATCGTGATGATGGCTGGTTACGCTGCCACTATCGTCATTATGCGCACAATGATCCGCTGATACTGCCCGGTATTCAGGATTTGACTGCTTGGGTTGATTTTTCGTCCGTTGCGAGTGCGGCGGTCGCCGGTGGCCTAGACATCTTGGGGTATCAAACACAGTCCCAATTTCTGATGGGAGGAGGGCTGGAAATCGAAATGCAGGAATTTTCTGATTTACCCGTCATGAAGCAACTCGAATTGTCCGGTCAGATCAAAACACTTACTCTTCCCGGTGAGATGGGTGAAAACTTCAAATGTATGGCGTTGGGACGTGGCGATATTGCTTCACCAACGGCATTTAAGTTCGCTGACAGGACGCAGGCCCTTTGACCACACTACAGATCGTCATACTTGCCATTGTGCAGGGCATCACTGAGTTTCTACCGATTTCAAGCTCGGGCCACCTCGTGCTGGTGCCGTTCTTGTTCGGGTGGGCTGATCAGGGTTTAGCGTTCGATGTTTCAGTGCATGTTGGGTCCCTTGCGGCTGTGTGCATCTTCTTTCGGAGAGACATTGCCTCATTATTATCGGGAGGCGTACAGATACTCCACGGTAATATCAAGACGTCAGAATCACGAATGGCGTTGGCGATATTGCTCGGCACCATTCCGGCTGCAATGGCAGGCCTTTTGTTTGCTTCCTGGATAGAAGACAATCTGCGCGATCCGGCCGTTATCGTCTATACCTTGTCGGGTTACGGAGTTGTGATGGCATTGGCCGACCGCTTTAGCAGCCGTGAAAGAAATATATCGACCGTCGGACTGAAGGATGCACTCATTATTGGCTGTGCCCAAGCGCTTGCACTAGTGCCTGGTACGTCACGCTCGGGCGTTACAATCACAGCAGCACGACTACTGGGCTTCGAACGACAGGATGCGGCCCGTTTTTCTTTTCTATTGTCAGCGCCAGTCATCTTGCTGGCCGCTGGCTACAAGTTTGTACAAATGCTAATGAGCGGCGTGGCGGTTGCTTGGGGCCAGCTGGGCCTAGCCACTTTGAGCGCCTGTATTGTTGCTTACCTTAGTATAGGATTCTTTATGCGCGTGGTTACCCGTGTAGGGCTCGCACCATTTGCGATTTATCGATTATTGCTGGCCGCTTATATTCTTTATGCATTGATTTAGACTCTTTGGTTTTGCTTCTAATTACCAAGCATGGCGTGGGTCGTAGGAAACTTTATTATTGACGTTGCCGTCGAGTCTGGTTCGGCCGTCACCCTGTCAGGCGTCGTGATAGTAGACGTTGGCATTAGGGAAAGACTCGTTTTTCTCGATTTTCTTTTATTTCTACGGCAGCAGTTCCGTTGGCCTTTTAAAGTTCCTTAAAGCTTCTTATAGCTTTCGCTCTGGCTTCTCGTATAGCGATTGGAATTTTTGCGCCTTGATGTTTTTTGGCAATAGCGCCTGCGTCGACCGACGATGCTGCGGCGAACGCCCCGCGCAAGAAGTCGGACTGCGGGTAGGCGCAATTCTCGAGACCCGTACGACCTTTTGCGTCAGCCTCGCAAGCAATTAGGAAATGCTCGAATCTTTCGGGGCGACGAAACGCATCGGTCTTTTCAAGTAAATCGAGGATCGTCTTGTTGCGTAGCTCTAATGCTTGATGACAATGAGTATGAAACTGCGCGACCATGACACCCAAATCACGGCAGGACTTCGGAATAGGTAGCCGCTTGGCTAGCTCACGGACGAGTCTGGCGCCGCGTGCTTCATGTCCAGGGTGACTGGGCAATGCATCCTTTGGCGTCGTACCCTTACCAAGGTCGTGGGTAAGCGCGGCAAAGCGCACCGCCAATTCGGGGCTCCGCTGTTCGGCTTGATCTAGAACCAACATTGTATGCAGGCCAGTATCAATTTCTGGATGCCATTTGGCCGGCTGGGGAACACCAAAGAGTGCCTCGAGCTCAGGAAACAGACGCTCCAATGCTCCGCAGTTGCGTAACACTTCAAAAAAGACGCGTGAGTTATTGCCGCGTAGCACCTCTTCAGTTTCCTTCCATACGCGATCTGCTACTAGGGCATCTATTTCACCCGCGTCGACCATTGATCGCATAAGCGTCATGGTTTCAACAGAGATTCGAAATCCAAGCGCTGAAAACCTGGCCGCAAATTTAGCGACTCGAAGTATTCGTACTGGATCTTCACTGAAAGCATCGGAGACATGGCGCAGCACACGCTTCTCGATATCCTTCAAGCCGCCATGCGGGTCGATCAGTTTTCCTTCATCATCTTTTGCGATTGCATTAATCGTCAAATCACGGCGCGAAAGGTCGTCTTCTATAGAAACGTCCGCCGAAAAATCAAATGTGAACCCGTGATAACCAGGGCCTGTTTTGCGCTCTGTCCGTGCAAGCGCATACTCTTCGCTGGTGGTCGGATGTAGGAAAACTGGAAAATCTTTACCCACTTGCTTGTAGCCATCAGCGATTAATATTTCGGGTGTTGCGCCCACGACGCACCAGTCCCGCTCTCTCAGCGAGATACCCAACTGCTCATCACGGACGGCACCACCAACGAGAAAAATTTGCATGGCGGAATTGTAACCGACATTTTGGGTTGGCGTTTCGACCGTTACACTAAAATTGCCGCCTACATTTTGTCGCCGTCAAATAAATGCTTGATAGCTGCACCCCACTTGGAGTGGCGGCGCGCATCCTAGCCGACAAAATATTGCTCTCGGGCTCGAGTGAATTGAGGTTCCTGGATCAGGTGAATACCTCTAATAAAAAAACTCGAATCTAGCGAATTTGAAACATCAGCGCTCTATCGCCACGACGGATATTCAGGAATAAAATATCATAGCGAGAAGCGATTTCTCGCAGGTCGCCCAGGTTTTTAACCGACGCTCGGTTGACATGCGTAATCAAGTCGCCAGTACGAAGACCTCGTTGTGCGGCTGGAGTGCCTTCCTGAACTTCGTCAATTTCGATGCCGTTACCGCTTGACGTTGAAGCTAGAGAGAAGCTGGAGCCCGCCAGTCCAGGATGAATCTCTTCGCCCAAAATGACCTGACTCTGCTTCCGACCGAGTTCCGCCTTGGTTGAATACGATTCATTATCGCGCAGGTATCTGATTTCGATTTGCTCGCCGGATCTTAGTAGACCGATATGGTTTCTGAGTTGAGGTGCACCATTGACCTTCTTATCATTGACATCGATGATGATGTCACCGACTTGCAGTCCGGCGTGCTCCGCCGCGGAATCGGCCTGTATGCCGGTGATCAGAGCACCACTATCGATATCATTGCCCAATGCTTTTGCATCTTCAGCATCAATCGTCTGAATATTGACGCCCAGAAGTCCGCGCCTGATTTCACCGAAGTCCAGAATTTGCCTCATTATCGAACTAGCGATTTCCGTCGGCACCGCGAATCCGATTCCGACATTACCGCCCGATCGACTGATGATAGCTGAATTAATGCCGATCAATTCGCCGCTCATATTAACCAGCGCACCACCGGAGTTACCGGGATTAATCGATGCATCGGTCTGGATGAAATCCTCGTAGCCGTCTCTGCTAATGCCCGAGCGTCCGAGCGCACTAATAATGCCGGAGGTCACTGTATGACCGAGACCGAACGGATTACCGATCGCAATGACGAAATCACCCACTCTGGCTCCTGTGGAGTCGCCGATGGCCATTTCGGTTAGGCCATCCGCATCGACCTTGATAACAGCAATATCCGTTGCCGGATCGGAGCCGACGATCTCAGCATCATGGACGGTGCCATCCATCAACGAGATCTGAATGGCATCCGCGTCGCCGACAACATGATGATTCGTCAGGATATATCCTCGTTCGGCATTGACTATTACACCGGAACCGGCGCTGGCAACTTCCTGTACACCGCCACTGCCACTGCCACCACCATCAGGAAGCCCGAAGAAACGCCGAAAAGCGTCATTCTCAAACGAATTACGGCGTGTCACGGTTTGGCTGACGCGAATATTAACGACTGCAGGTGAGGCTTCCTCAACTAATGGGGCGAGACTGATTACTGGCTGACCCTTGACACCTTGCGGCAGGGCCGCCGCGGCAAGTGATGTGTAGGCCAACGCACTAAGCAATGCGAGAAGAAAAAATCGTATTTTGGATGTCATATTCAATCTCTATAAATGCTGTGGATCATGTCCAGATTAGAGTCAGACAGCTGAATTAATCATGAATGGACGGGCTAAATAAAATTATAGGCTTAAATAAAAAATTACTGAACGCGCTTATTTATTGCGATCAGATATATTTTTTTGCTCTTTTTATGTGACCTTGGTGGCGATCTGCCGGGCCTGAAGCTGTGCAGACGTAGGAGATGCTCTCCTAAAAATATTACGATACTAAACGCAGATTTCGGGGCTCTGCAATGTATTTCAAGGGGGTAATATTATGAAAAATGCAATCATTTGCGCGATATGGGTGCTAAAATTTGATCCTGAACATTGCCACTATATCTAGTGACGTTAAAATTCAATGAAAGTGCTGTTTTTTTTACCTTTTTTTTAAAGAACTTAATCTCCATATTATCGTAAGTCATTGATTTTTTATAAAAAAGGCACTAACAATTAAATACGTAAAATGCTTGACAGAAGTCCCATTCGGGCATAATCTTGTCTGCGTTCAGACACAACATCTTGTGTCTACTCTAAAGAGGGAAGAGGCCGTTTACGGCTCTCGCCGCACGTTTTCTGGCCGTCGGCGAGCGGGGTTATTTTGTTAAAAAAAAGCTAGTTATTAATGTATTTAGGGGTCTCCGAAAGGGGGGGGGTAAGAGGACAGATGAAGTCAGCTGTGAATTTGGATACGCACACGGTTACCGACATTCAATTTCAACCCGCATCCTTGGATATATGGGATGTGAAGTATCGCCTGACAGCCAAAGATGGCTCGAAGATCGATGAGAATATTGATGACACTTATAAGCGAGTTGCTGCGGCGCTGGCTGACGTAGAGACCGAGTCAAAGCGCGAACACTATTTTAAAGAGTTCGTCTGGGCGCTTCGCTCTGGCGCAATACCGGCTGGCCGCATTATTTCCAATGCGGGCGCTCGCGAGCACAAGCCAGCAACTTCTACGATCAACTGTACGGTGTCCGGCACCGTTGGTGATTCGATGGACAATATTCTCAATAAGGTTCATGAGGCGGGGCTAACTTTAAAGGCCGGTTGTGGAATCGGCTATGAGTTCTCTACATTGCGCCCGAAAGGGGCCTATGTGACAGGGGCCGGTGCGTACACATCGGGTCCTCTGTCATTCATGGATATCTACGACAAGATGTGTTTTACCGTGTCGTCGGCCGGTGGTCGCCGTGGTGCGCAAATGGGCACATTCGACGTCGGTCATCCAGATGTCATGGATTTCATTCGCGCCAAGCGCGAAGATGGTCGTTTGCGGCAGTTTAATCTGTCTTTACTCATAACCGACGAGTTCATGCAGGCGGTCATCAACGAAGATGAATGGAAGCTCGCGTTTCCGGTTACACCGAAAGAAGTTGAAATTGATGGGCTCGATATTTCTGATGAATCACAGTTTGTATGGCGAGAATGGCCTGAGGCTGGCAATTATGTAACGAGCAGTGAAGGCTTGGCGGCATGCAAAATTTACAAAGTACTGCCGGCTCGCCGAGTCTGGGACATCATCATGGCATTGACTTACGATTTCGCGGAGCCTGGCTTTGTGCTCATCGATAAAGTTAATGAAATGAACAACAACTGGTTCTGCGAGAATATTCGTGCCACCAATCCGTGTGGTGAGCAGCCATTACCACCGTATGGTTCCTGCTTGTTGGGCTCGGTGAATCTAACGCGCTTTGTCAGTAAGCCGTTTACCGCGGAAGCTGCGTTCGATTGGGACAGCTTCCGTAAGGTAGTAAAGGTCTTTACACGAATGCTCGATAATGTTGTTGAAATTAATGGGTTACCGTTGCCTCAGCAACGCAGTGAAATTGAGCGCAAACGGCGCCATGGTATGGGCTTTTTAGGTCTTGGTTCATCGATCACAATGATGCGCATGAAATACGGCGAGCCGGCGGCCGTTGAGTTCACGGAAGAGGTTTCGCGTCAGTTGGCGATGGCCGGTTGGGAGGAAGCTCTCGAACTGGCCAGAGAAAAAGGTCCGGCACCGATAATGAACGAGAACTTTGAGGTGACCGATGAAATGCTATGTAAGCGTCCTGAGATGCGCGATGATGGTTACCAGGCTGGCGACAAAGTACCAGGACGCATATTACATGCGCGCTACAGTCGTTACATGCAGCGGGTGGCTGCCGAGGCGCCAGAGCTGGTTGAAAAACTTGCCGAAACAGGCGCACGCTTTACACATCATAGTTCGATTGCGCCGACGGGTACGATCTCTCTATCGCTGGCGAATAATGCCAGTAATGGTATTGAGCCAAGCTTCGCGCATCACTATTTTCGCAACGTGATTCGTCAGGGCAAAAAGACCAAGGAAAAAGTTGATGTCTTTTCATTCGAATTGCTCGCTTACCGTGAGACAATTAACGCTCAGGCAATGCCGGGCGGGATGGGCGATGACGAAGGTCCTGGCAATCTACCGGAATATTTCATCACAACTGATGGTGTATCGCCAAAACAGCATGTCGATATTCAGGCGGCAGCACAAAAATGGATCGATTCTTCGATTTCCAAGACAGCGAATGTACCGACCGATTACAACTACGATGATTTCAAGGACATCTATTTATATGCGTATCAGCAAGGCTTGAAGGGCTGCACAACATTCCGATTTAATCCGGAAGCGTTCCAGGGCGTTCTTGTGAAAGAGAAAGATCTTAAGAATACGGAGTACACGTTTACGCTTGATGACGGCTCAACGGTCGACCTTAAGGGCGACGAAGAGCTTGAATACGATGGTGAAGTGCATACGGCTGCTAATTTATTTGATGCCTTGAAAGAAGGTTATTACGGTAAGTTTTGAATGGTAAGTAATTGATGATCAAAGTAGATAAGAAAATTGTGGGCTATGCGGTAAATCAGCCAGAAGCCGAAAAGAAAGAAACGAAGAAAGACTTCCCTCGCGAAGGTGGTGGTGATCGTGCTGAAGTGATTCGCATGCACGAAAAGCTTGAGCGTCCTGAAATGCTTATCGGCTCCACCTACAAAGTGAAGACGCCGGTGTCTGACCATGCGATGTACGTGACGATTAATGACATCATTCTTAATGAAGGTACGGAAAACGAGAAACGTCGACCGTTCGAGGTCTTCATCAATTCCAAGAACCTTGATCACTATCAATGGATAGTGGCGCTGACCCGAATTATTTCAGCGGTATTTCGTAAAGGTGGTGACGTGACATTCCTGGTGGAGGAGCTGAAGGCTGTATTCGATCCGCGTGGCGGCTATTGGCAGCCGGGCGGCAAATTCATGCCATCAATTATTGCTGAACTCGGTCACGTTGTTGAAAAACATCTGATTATGATTGGTATGCTGGCTTCGCCAGAATTGGATGCAGGCCAGCAACAACTGATCGCCGAGAAACGCGTGGAGTTTGAGGAGTCTAAAAAGCAGCAAGATGCGTTTGCGGATAGCTCGTATCCTGAAGGCGCACTACTTTGCAGTAAATGTAATACCGCTGCTGTGATTATGATGGATGGCTGCCAGACTTGCCTGTCGTGCGGCGACAGCAAATGCGGCTAGGCTGAGGGTATCGAGCCAGCGGCCAACGCCGGGCGATCGTGATAAAGTTCCGCGCGTGGCTATAACTATTCCTGATTTTTCAAAGACACGCGTCGTCGTAGCTGGCGACGTGATGCTCGATCGCTACCTGTTTGGCTCAATCGGTCGCATCTCTCCGGAGGCGCCCGTTCCTGTCGTTCATGTCCAAGAAACGGACGACCGACCCGGCGGCGCTGCCAACGTCGCAGTCAATCTTGCGAGCCTCGGTGGCAGCACGTGCCTCGTTGGTGTAATTGGTGAGGATGACGCGGGAAACGTGCTGCAGGATATTCTGTTAAAGCGTGGCATCGAGTGCAACTTTCATCGCGCTAATGATCGACCAACCACTACCAAAACGCGAGTCCAGAGTCGTGGCCAGCAACTAATTCGTCTCGATGAAGAACATGTGGCGATGATGCATGGCGACGAGGTCACCGCTGTTTTGAAGAAATTGATATTGGGTGCTGGTGCTGTGGTTTTGTCTGACTATGGTAAGGGTGCTTTGAGTAATATCGAAGCGATGATTTCAGCTTGCCGGGAAGCTCAGGTGCCAGCACTGGTTGACCCCAAGGGCAGCGATTTTGAACGTTATCGTGGAGCATCTTTGATCACACCGAATCAGACGGAGTTTGAAGCGGTCGCGGGCGTTTGTGAATCAGATGAAGAGCTGGTCAGTCGAGCGTATGAAATGATCGACAATCTTGATCTCGATGCGATATTGGTCACTCGCAGCGAAAAAGGAATGTTATTAATCGAGGCTGACATGGAGCCAGTGTTCCTTTCGACGCAGGCTCGTGAGGTCTATGACGTAACGGGTGCCGGCGATACTGTTATCGCGACACTAGCTGGCGCATTGGCCAGTGGCCATAATATGGCGTCTTCCGCCGCTCTGGCAAACGTTGCGGCTGGCCTTGTTGTTCGCAAGACTGGTGTAGCAACCGTTACGCCAGGTGAGATCAGTATTGCCTTACATCAACGCGGCGAAGGTGGGCGTGGGGTTGTCGGGCTCGACGAGCTCAAGTTACTGGTGTCGGAATCGCGCGAGCGAGACGAGACGATCATCATGACTAACGGTTGCTTTGATATATTGCATGCCGGTCACGTCTCCTATTTAGAAGAGGCAAAAGGGCTCGGCGACCGTTTGATTGTCGCTGTAAACGACGACGCTTCAGTCAAGCGACTGAAAGGCGAATCGAGACCTATTAATTCGATTGAGGATCGATTGCTGATTCTTGCCGGATTGGCCGCGGTCGACTGGGCTGTGCCTTTTTCGGACGATACGCCAGCATCATTGATTGCGGATGTTCTTCCTGATGTGCTTGTTAAAGGCGGTGATTACAAGCCAGACGATATTGCAGGAGCGAAAGACGTTCTTAATAACGGCGGAGAGGTACAAGTGCTTACTTTTCGTGACGGATACTCATCTAGTTGTATTATCGATAAGCTCCGAGACTAGTGCGTTTTCTTTATAACTTTTTTACGTATCTATTACTGATCCCATTAGCCATTTACTGGATCAGTAGAAGTATCGGCAATCGCTCGTATCGAGACAGATTGCCGCAGCGATTCGGATTTGGCTTTCCGAAATTCCAAAATAGTATTTGGATTCACGCCGTTTCAGTTGGCGAAGTACAAGCTGCGGTACCACTAATTCATGCACTGATGGAGCGCTTTCCTCTACAAAGAATTATTTTGACTACCGTGACGCCGACAGGCGCATCCCGAGTTGCTGAGCTGTTCGGTGAAAAGGTAGTGCATTGCTATATGCCATTCGAGTTTCCAAATGCTATTCGTAGTTTTTTCAAATCGGTTAAGCCACGAGTAGCGATGATAATGGAGACCGAGATTTGGCCAAACCTCTACCACGGTTGTGGTATTCGCAATATCCCATTAATTCTTGTCAGCGCACGTATATCTCCCAAATCAATTCTGGGTTACCGGCGATTGATGTCACTCATTCGAGAGACCTTGTCGCACGGTATTATTATTGCAGCGCAAACTCAGGCAGATGCCAGTCGTTTTCTTGAGTTGGGCGCAGACCCCGAGCGTACGTACATAACAGGTAACCTCAAATTTGATGTTGAGTGTGATCAAGCCGTTTTTATTCGAGGCAAGCAGTTACGGAACACACTTTTTGCGTGCCGACCCGTCTGGATTGCTGTGAGCACTCACAGTGGTGAGGAGCAAAAGGTTCTTGAGGCGCACCGTATTTTACTCAAGGCATACCCAGATCTTTTGCTGGTAATGGTCCCGCGTCATCCGGAGCGATTTTCTGAGGTGAGAGAGCTGATTGAAAATTCTTCATTCACAGTTATGTCCAGAACTGACGAACAATCTGATGCTATATCCACTGAAGTTTTTCTCGTGGACACCATGGGTGAAGTTCCGCTTTTCTTTGCAGCCAGTGATGTTTCATTTATCGGCGGAAGCCTGGTGCCGATCGGTGGTCATAATTTACTCGAGCCGGCGGTACAAGGATTACCGATCGTCACAGGACCGCATCTTTTTAATATTGAGGAGATCGCTGCAGATTTGATCAAACAAGATGCATGCGTCGTCGTCGCGAATGGAGCTGAGCTGGCAGCTGCCGTTGTGGCGCTATTGGACGATCCGGATGCAGCGGCCATGATGGGCGCTAGAGGATTGAAGTTAGTCGAGCAAAGCCGCGGTTCACTGCGGCGGCTCTTGGTATTGTTGGAGCCGTTTATCAATGATCAGACTATGAACTAAGAGCCTTCTACTCTTTGGGCCTGAGCCTCTTCAGGGGACGCGCGATCTCTAAGCCATTTGTTGATTAGCTCCAAATCCTGCACTTGCAATGTACCTGCAGACTGCTTCAGTCGCAGAGCGTTCATGATGTAGTCGTAACGGCTTTGGTAGAAATTCGTGATTGCGGCGTACAAGGAAAATTGTGAGTTAAGCACTTCAACAATCGTTCTTGTACCTACTTCGTAACCGGCCTGCGTTGCTTGTAACGCTGTTTGACTGGATGCCACCGCTTGGTCAAGCGCTCTTACGCGACTCATCTCAGAGGTGACGCCGAGATACGCATCACGGGCCTGCCGTTCCGTTTCGCGCGTTACGCGCTGCAATTGCTCACGGCTGGCGCGGTGTAGGTAGATGGCTTCCCTTACCCGCGATGAATTATACCCACTAGTAAACAGCGGTACAGTGAGTTGTAATGATATTTGATCACGCGCGTTGTTGTCATCAAAAAAGCTCATGCCATTACCGGGGGTTACGAACACGTCACCTTCCGATGCTGACTTGCTGGTGCTGACGATCAGGTCGAGTGACGGATAGTAGCCGTTTCGGCGGAACGATATTTCGTCCCGGGCGAGTTTCTCGTCGAGTCGGCTGGCAATAAGATTAAGGTTTTGTCCCAATGACAGGTTGATCCAGCTCTCCTCATTATTCGGCATTGGATTGAGTAATGGAAAGTCTTCGCCCGGCGCATCGAGTTTCGCGACGTATTGCCCAGTAATCTCACGCATGAACTCGCGTGCAGTGGCGAGGGTGCGCTTCGAGCCAATTACATCTGCTGCGGATTGATCGTATGCAGCCTGAGATTCCTGCACGTCTGTAATTGCGATCAAACCAACGTCGAATCGTTGTTTCGCTTGCTCTAATTGCCGTGCGATAGCTTCGCCATTGGCTTGTCTGGACGTCAGCTGGTCTTCAGCAGCAAGGACGTTGAAATAGCGCTGTGCCACTCGGATGATAAGGTCTTGTTGCGCCGCTTCGCGAACGGCCTCCGCTTTCGCTACCGTTTTGTCAGCACGTCTAAGGTTGACAATCTGGTCCCAGCGAAACACGGACTGTTTGAGGCTAACACCCCAGCTCGTATTGGCGGAGTCCTGATCGAACGTCCGCCTTGCTTGATCGATAATCGAGAAACTCGATCCCGAGGTATTCGTGTCATCCCAATTTCCTGTTGCCCGAATCTGCGGCATCAGGACACCGCGGGCCTGTGGCTTGGCCTCAAGTGCAGCGAGCCGCCTAGCCTCTGCCTCGTGAATCTGGGGGTCTCCCTGTAAAGCTTGCTGATAAATTTCTAGTAATGAGGCCGCGTGAGCTGGACCCACAAGCATAAAAACACCAAAGGAAAATAGTAATGTATTGATTTTATTAACTTTTTTCATCTTTGCCTGTTTCGCAATTGAACTGCCAGATGGCTTAGGTGTTATAGTTTGATATATCACTAAACCAGTTAGAATGCCTTCCTGTCACAGCTTAGATGTAATAAGCGCGTAACTAGTTTTGCCCAATTTTGAATTATCTTCTTAGAATGAAAATTGCGGCAGTAAAGCGCCGTTCATTAATGGCGCGAGGTCGATTTCAAACATAGTATCGCTTTGCAGCTCATCCTCGTCAATTCGCGTCACGCGTGTAGCGGCCATCGCAGGTGAATCACCGACGACGACGAACAAGCGTCCGTCGGGCGCCAAGGCGTTTGTGAATCGCGGATCAAGAGTCTGAATTGAGCCCGTAACCGCGATTGCATCAAATGTACCTTTGGGGAGCTCTTGCATGGCATTCATTTTCAGCAGATGCACATTTTCGATATCGCAATCGTCGAGGCGCTGTCGTGCTGCGTCTAGAAAGTCATCGTGAATATCAATACTCGTTACGTGTGTTGATAATCTCGCGAGACAGGCCGTTAGGAAGCCGCTTCCTGTTCCGATCTCAAGCACGTTTTCGCGGCCAGTTAGGGCGAGTGCTTGCAGCACCCGACCTTCAATCGTCGGTGTCATCATTACTTCGCCATGGCTCAATGGAATCCCAGCATCAGCAAACGCGAGCGCCTCAAACTCAGCGGGGACAAACAACTCTCTGCGCACTTCTCTCAATCCATCGAGCACGTTCGTGTCGAAGACATCCCAAGCGCGGATTTGCTGCTTAATCATTTGCTGGCGGGCGAAATCTGTATTCATGCTTGGATTACCTGTCGATCGTTAAAAATAGTTAAAGCTGAAAATCGAACATTTTGATGCCGAATAATCAGCGTCATTGATAAGAAGTTCTTCCTTAGGGTGCATTCAGTAGGTAGGGTTCAGTAATGATCCAAGTCTCAATTTTGCGCCATAGAGCAGTGCATGTACACCGCTTATGCATACCGATACCGAGGTTTTAGGGGCGATGAAGCGATACGATGCACTTGTTTATAGTAAAGCGAGGAAGGCCTTTTGGCTGGATCCAGTCTCTTAGCGCTGCTCGATGATATAGCGACACTGCTGGATGATGTGTCCCTTCTAACCAAAGTTGCAGCGAAAAAAACGGCCGGCGTCCTCGGTGACGATCTGGCGCTCAATGCAGAGCAAGTGACTGGTGTTCGTGCGGAACGTGAGTTGCCCGTTGTATGGGCAGTATTCAAAGGCTCGGCCTTCAATAAGCTAATCATGGTCCCTATAGCCTTGACACTAAGCGCCTTCATGCCATGGATTATTACACCGTTACTCATGCTTGGAGGCGCGTTCCTATGCTACGAAGGTTTCGAAAAAGTTGCTCATCACCCACCGCATCCAGCATCAGAAGATGAGCGTGAGGAGTGCCCGCAGGCTGTCAGTGATGAAAATGTGGATACGGTCGCCTTCGAGAAAAAACGTATTCGAGGCGCGATACGTACCGACACAATTCTATCGGCCGAGATTATTGTTATCGTCCTTGGTACGGTACAAGATGCGGATCTCATTACACGCATCGCGGTATTGTCCATCATTGCAGCGCTGATAACGATAGGGGTTTACGGTCTAGTTGCAGCCATTGTTAAGCTTGATGACATCGGCATGCATCTTCTCAACAAGCAAGGCGATTCCCGATGGACTCGATTTCAGCATTGGCTCGGTGAGTGGATATTTTGCTTCGCGCCGAAGCTCATGAGGGCCTTGTCATTTGTCGGTACAGTCGCGATGTTCCTGGTGGGCGGCGGTATCCTTGTGCACGGTATACCACCCGTTGCCGAGGTATTACAACATGTTGTGGAGCTTGCCCGCGGGCTTGACACTGCCGGTGGCATCATTGCTGCACTCGCGCCAATAGGATTTAATGGGCTTTTTGGTTTTCTCGCCGGGGGATTGTTGGTGGGTATCGGTAGCGGCACCAAACGATTGCTGCCCAGCAAAATCTCCAGCACATAAAAAAATCCGCTGAACTAATTCAACGGATTTTTATAATCGAATTTTGCTAGTACAACTTACAGAAGCGGAACCATCAGCAATGCAACGATGTTGATGATTTTAATCAATGGGTTGATCGCAGGGCCAGCCGTATCTTTATACGGATCACCTACAGTGTCGCCCGTGATTGCGGCTTTGTGAGCATCAGAGCCCTTGCCGCCGCAGTTACCATCTTCAATGTACTTCTTGGCGTTATCCCATGCACCACCACCGGCGGTCATTGAGATAGCAAGGAAGAGTCCCGTAATGATTGTACCGAGCAGCAAGCCGCCCAGCGCTTTCGGTCCGAGCAACAAACCAACGATCAGCGGTACGAGGATCGGCAGCAACGAAGGAATAATCATTTCCTTGATGGCAGATTTGGTCAACAGGTCGACTGCACGACTGTAGTCGGGCTTGCCAGTCCCCTCCATGATGCCTGGAATTTCTCTGAACTGACGACGAACTTCGGTGACAACTGAAGCCGCAGCACGTCCAACAGCTTCCATCGCCATGGCGCCAAACAGGAACGGCACCAAGCCGCCGATGAATAGGCCAATAATGACCATGTAATCATTCAACAGGAACACCGAGTCAATGCCAGCTTTATCTAATGCGTTCGTGTAATCAGCAAATAGAATCAGAGCCGCAAGACCAGCAGAGCCAATTGCATAACCCTTGGTCATGGCTTTGGTCGTATTACCAACAGCATCGAGTTGGTCTGTAATGGTACGAACTTCTGCTGGGAGCTCTGCCATTTCAGCAATACCACCAGCGTTATCTGTGATTGGACCGAAGGCATCAAGGGCGACGATCACGCCTGTCATCGACAACATTGCGGTTGCTGCAATAGCAACGTTGTAGAGGCCAGCAAGATTGTCACTAGCGGGTGCCAGTTGAAATGCGCCCCAGATGCTGGCACAAACAGCGAGTACCGGTAGTGCCGTCGCTTTCATTGAAATACCAAGGCCCGCAATGATGTTGGTCGCGTCACCGGTCAAAGACGCGTTAGCGATTGTTTTCACGGGCCCATACTCAGTACTGGTGTAGTACTCAGTGATGACAACCAAAGCGGCTGTCAGTGCTAACCCGATAAGTGATGAATAGTAAATGCCCATCGCATTGCCACTGCCAGCCATCATTTTGTTGGTGATGAAGTAGAACGCTATCACGGCGAGAATGGCTGCCACGATCATGCCTTTGTACAAAGCGCCCATGACCTTGCCGCCATCTGAGGTTTTAACAAAGAAGGTGCCGACAATTGAAGCGACGATCGAAATCGCGCCAAGCACCAATGGATAAACAATCGCTTCAGAGCCATAGGTCGCTGTAACAAGGCCACCGAGCAGCATGGTAGCGATGATGGTTACCGCGTAGGTCTCGAACAAGTCGGCTGCCATGCCCGCACAGTCGCCAACGTTATCGCCGACGTTGTCTGCGATAACACCTGGATTTCGCGCATCGTCTTCTGGAATACCGGCTTCAACTTTACCCACCAGATCAGCGCCAACATCTGCACCCTTGGTGAAGATGCCGCCACCCAGTCGAGCGAAGATTGAAATTAGAGAGCCACCGAATGCGAGGCCAATCAACGCATGAATCGCATCGTCCGTGCTGTATCCCATGTTCAGCAGAACCATGTAGTAACCAGCAACACCCAGCAAGCCGAGACCGACAACGAGCATGCCCGTAATAGCACCTCCGCGGAACGCGACTTTCAGTGCAGGATTCACGCCTAAAGTTGCAGCTTGGGCTGTACGTGCATTGGCGCGAACCGAAACGAACATTCCGATATAGCCAGCCAGAGCGGAGAGGAGCGCGCCGATCGCGAATCCGATCGCGATAGTCCAACCAAGCACGAAGGTCAAAACGACGAATAGAGCAAAGCCAACGACACCGATCGTCATGTATTGACGATTCATGTACGCATTAGCACCCTCTTGAATTGCTTGCTGGATTTTCTGCATACGATCGTTACCAGCCGGCTGCTTAATGACCCATTGAGTAGAAATAATTCCGTATAGCACGGCGAGTAACCCACCCCCAATCGAGAGCCAAAGGGCCATCTCGTCATTCATTCGATCTTCTCCTGATACGTGTAAAGCGAAAAATCGAACGCCACCGCAGAGTCGCCGCCGATTTATTATCGACGTCAAGGTGTCGTTCGCTAAAGTCTAAGTTTTTGTTTTTAATTTAGTTATGGCTTTTTTCGACCTAAAGAATAAGCGATTACAGACCATAATGGCTGCGCATCATACCATAAATTTTGTTCCAGTCAGTGGCTTAACTGGCTTGTTTTTGAGTTTGGCGACCTTTGGTAAGCCATTGATATATGGGGGGTAATTCTCCCCCTTTATTAGCGGTTCCAGATAACGGCGGCCTGCTTCGGTGATGCCAAATCCATCCTTTGTGATGTAGCGACGGGGCAGCATTTTTTCTTTGTTCGCAATTCGACCAAGCGCCGCCGATTCGATCTTCCAGCGATACGGCTTTTGTGAAACACGTTTGATGATGGGCATGACCGCTGTTTTGTTCTGCAGCGCATATTGAACAGCCGCTTTGCCAACAGCATAAGCCTGCTTCACATCAACGTCCGAGGCGATGTGGCGCGCAGAGCGTTGTAGGTAGTCAGCAATAGCGTAATGGAATTTGTAGCCTAGCTTCTCGCGAACCATATTGGCAATGACCGGCGCGACACCGCCAAGTTGAGCATGTCCAAATGCGTCCCGGGTACCGGCCTCAGCAAGGAATTTGCCATTCGCATAGGCAGCGCCTTCACTCACTACGATCACGCAGAAGTCGTATTTCTCCACACAATCACGAACCTTCTTGAGAAACTCACGTTTCTTGAACGGTATTTCAGGGAATAAGATGATGTGTGGCGCGTCCTCAGGATTCTTTCCAGCAAGTCCACCAGCCGCCGCGATCCAGCCAGCATGACGCCCCATGACCTCGAGAATGAACACCTTGGTCGAGGTCATGGACATTGACATGACGTCCATGGCCGCCTCCTGTGTTGATACCGCAATGTATTTAGCAACGGAGCCAAAGCCTGGACAATTATCAGTGACGGGCAGGTCGTTATCGACTGTTTTCGGCACGCCAAGACAGATGACCGGATAACCCATGCTCTTGGATATTTGCGACACCTTATGTGCTGTGTCCATTGAATCGTTGCCACCATTGTAAAAGAAGTAGCCGATATCGTGCGCTTTAAAGACTTCGATCAAGCGCTCATACTCGGCGCGATTTTCTTCGAGACCCTTCAGCTTGTAGCGGGCTGATCCGAAGGCTCCGCCAGGCGTATACATAAGCGCTGCTATCGTTGCTGCGCTTTCCTTGCTGGTGTCAATCATGTCTTCGGTTAACGCACCGATGATGCCATTTCGTCCAGCGTATACGTTTGCGATCTTATGCGTGTGCTTACGGGCTGTTTCGATGACGCCACAGGCGCTAGCGTTGATGACAGCGGTGACACCGCCCGATTGGGCGTAAAAGGCATTCCTTGCAGACATTGTGTTCGATTCCCCATTGCATTTAATTAAGGCATGAGATGATACCTCGCATTGACCCCAATGTCCTTTCTCGGTAGCGTACTTTGTCTCAGTCAACGACTGGCAAAACGTCAAATAAATAAGAGAATCCAAAGATGCGAATCGTACTGCTGGGCGCGCCCGGATCGGGCAAAGGTACTCAGGCTAAAAAATTAATGGCGGATAGAAATATTCCGCAGATTTCAACAGGCGATATGCTGCGTGAAGCAGTGGTCAACGGCACGCGCTTTGGTCTCAAGGCAAAAGCCCTCATGGATGTCGGTAATCTGGTCCCGGATGAAGTCGTCCTCGGGATCATCAGTGAACGACTCGTAAAAGTGGATGCCGAGAACGGCTTCATCCTCGACGGCTTCCCGCGCACGAAACAACAATCTCTTGATCTGGAAAATTTGCTGGATCAAATGGGCACGCCGCTCGACACGGCAGTTTTGATGAACATCGATTTCGATATTCTTATGAAGCGCTTAACAGGCCGCAGAACCTGCTCCATAACGGGAAAGCTTCTGAACGTCTATTTCTCATCACAAGAAGAGCTGGATGAGTGTACGAATGCTGGCGGCCAATTGGTTCATCGCGAAGATGACAATGAAGACACGATCGGCAACCGTCTATATGTTTATCGCAAAAATACGGAACCACTGATCAATTTCTATCGAGATCGCCAGAAGCTGGTTACGATAGATGCGGAAGGCTCTATCGACGAAGTTTACGAACGGCTGACTGGAGCGCTGGTCTAGTCCGGAAGGGGTGCGATGTGGTACTTACTAAGGTCGCTCTTTTAGCCTGACATGCAGTCGCGACCTATTACCACACTGTGTCCCGCGTTTTGGTTTAGAACATTTGCAGTAATCGCTTTCCGATTAATTCCCGTCGCCAGCCATTAAAGACTCTTGTGTCTCGATTTCCCGAGATGATTACTGACGATAGTTCGCGTTTTGATGCGACTGTTTCTGTGGCCAGTCCTAGGTCTTTCGCGCACTCTGCAACCGTTGACTGCATTTCCTTCAAAAGCGCTTTTTGATTTTCGTCAGGCGGTCGCGGTGGTTGATAGTTGTTGTCGGAGTCGTTTGATGCGGCAACGATATCGATGAGTTGCTTGCCGAAGTGAGTCAGGAGCTTGGGTGGCACGCCTTCGATTTCGGAAAGCTGTTTTTCGGAGGCGGGTGACTTGTACGCTATATCGAGCAGTACGTTGTCACGGACAATCCATTGTCGCGGACGATTGCGGCGGATAGCTTCTTCTTCTCGCCAGATGGCGAGACGCACAGCGACTGCACGTTTAGCACCGTGAAAATTTCGGGCACCTTTCAGACGGCCGATCGCAGTTTCGCCAGAAATGTCATATAGCGCTGGGTTGAGTAATAGTGCGGAATCCTGATGCGCCCAATCCAGTCGTCCTTTTTGATCGAGCTTTTCCGACAAGATGTCCGCCGCCGGAAGTAAATACTCGACGTCCTCGGCGGCATAATCCAACACGGCCTCAGCAAGAGGTCGTCGCGTCCAGTCGGCGCGCGTATGTGATTTGGCCATGGTGACATCAAACAGTTCTTTGACCAGCCCTGCATACCCCACTTGTGCTGGCATGCCGATGAGTCCTGCTGCTATTTGGGTGTCGAATATTTTACTCGGCATCGCATCAACCGTTTGGGAGACGACCTCAATATCTTGCCGCGCGGAATGTACGACCCAGCTGCTCGAGAGCAGCTGCTTCCAGAATTCGGTCTGGCTGTTTTTGACTAGCGGATCAACGCAGAAAATACTATCGCGGGTCGATATCTGCACTAGGCAAAGCTGCGCGAAATAGGTTTTTTCCCGCATGAACTCTGTATCGACGCCGAGTTGTTCGTGTCCGATAATGTTTTGGCTGATGTTGTCGGGATGGTCGACAAACTGGTATTCAGGCATAAGAGGGGCGCATTCAGGATTTAGAATTGGAGGTTAACATGCGATGATCGATGGTGTGTTAACTCTATTCAAAGTGTTCATCGAGATAATCTTCTTCCGCAAAGGTCCGGGCGGCATTCCACATTCGCCCATCTTATTACTAATGGTATCTGCCTTCTGGTGTCTGTTCGGTATTGTTGCTTCTGTGGTTATAGAAACCAATCAGAGAGAAGGTCTCTTGTTCGACTTGATACTGGCCATAGCCGGACTGGCGATATATGCGCTTATTATCAATTCGTTTGGGCGGAGCGAACGGATCATCCGCTGCTTTACCGCGATTCTTGGTTGCAGCGTGATATTCAGCATTATCTTACTTCTGGTTCAGGTCGCCTTACCTGCGGTTCTGACTAGTGACGCGACCGGGCTAGCGATGCAAATTATCTGGTTGTGGTCGATTCCTGTGGAAGGACATATTATTTCCCGCACAATTGATCGGCAATGGGTATTCGGCTTTCTGATCGCAATTGCAGTGCTTTTCGTGCAGCTGCAGTTGTTCGCTTATCTGAACCCAATGTTTGGATCGGTGGCATAGGGCAGCATGCATATACATATACTTGGAATTTGCGGAACATTCATGGGCGGAGTCGCTGCGCTTGCACGTGCTGCAGGGCATAAGGTTACGGGCTGCGATCGCAACGTTTACCCGCCGATGAGCACACAGCTCAAGGAACTCGGCATCGATATTCACAAAGGTGTTGGCGCTGATCAGCTGTCGATTGACCCTGATCGCGTTGTCGTCGGTAATGTGATGAGTCGTGGAGTCGATGTTGTTGAGGCGATGCTGAATAACAAGCATCGCTATACATCGGGACCCGAGTGGCTCGCGGAGAACGTTCTTCATGACCGCCATGTAATCGCGGTTGCCGGTACGCACGGAAAGACAACAACCGCCAGTATGCTTGCTTGGATGCTGGAAGATGCCGGTCTTGAACCCGGATTCCTGATCGGCGGCATTCCGATAAACTTCGGCACTTCAGCCCGCTTCGGAAAATCCCAATTTTTCGTCGTCGAAGCTGATGAGTACGATACAGCGTTCTTCGATAAACGCGCGAAGTTTGTTCATTACAGACCGCAAACTTTGATTCTTAATAATCTTGAGTTCGATCACGCGGATATCTACAAGGACATGGATGCGATCCTGTGGCAGTTCCATCAATTGCTGCGCATGGTGCCAGCAGACGGCAACATTATTAACAATGGCGCTGATGAAAATTTACAGAGTTTATTCAATATGGGATGCTGGACGCCGGTGCAAACATTCGGGACCCGGAATGACACCGATTGGGCCGCAAGATTCGTCGACAAAGTAGAGCGACATATCGGCATGCGAAGCCCAACTGGCGCAGAAGCTGAAACACACTGGCAAATGGGCGGCTATCACAACCTTGGAAACGCGATGGCGGCGGTCGCGGCGGCCGTATCCGTTGGCGTAGAATTCGAGCATGCGGTTGACGCATTATCGCGCTTTGAAGGCGTTAAGCGACGAATGGAGCGCACCGCGACGATCACTGATATTGCTATCTACGATGATTTCGCGCACCACCCCACAGCGATCAAAACGACGATCGCGTCGATGCGACGTCGCTACCCAGGCCATCGAGTTGTGGTGGCCATCGAGCCACGATCAAATACTATGAAGCTTGGCGTGCACAATGATGCTTTGGCGAATTCGCTTAAAGACGCGGACCTGATCTGGATGTATCGACCGGATGATATGGCCGAAGATTTTGACGCGTCGCTCGAGTCTTTGGGCAGCAAGTTGCTGATGCACACTGATTATGACCAGCTGGTCAATGACATGTCCAAGAAAGTATTGGGCGGCGATCAGATCGTGTTTATGAGTAACGGTGGCTTCGGATCAGCTAGGCAAGCATTGACCGCTCTATTGCAGAGAATGCACGGCTCTTGATCTACACATATACTTAAACAAGTGCGCATACCCATATTCCCTCTCAATGCAGTGCTGTTTCCTGACGGCCCGCTGCCACTGCGGATTTTCGAATCCCGTTATATCGATATGGTGAGTGAGTGTATGAAATCGGATGAGTCGTTTGGTGCCTTACTGATTCGACATACCCATGACGCTAGCCAAGCGTCGATGTACAAAGTTGGCACACTGGCGAAGATCACCGATTTTTATCAAGGCAGTGATGGGCTACTTGGCGTCACCGCTAAAGGCGGCCAGCGATTTCGGCTAATCTCGAGCGAGCACCAAAAAAACGGATTAAATGTTGGTGAGATCGAGCTAATCGAAGCGGAGAGATCATTTGTGCTACCGCCCGAATTCGAGCTCTTACCAAAATGCTCGCGAATGTGCTGGAAGAGCTTGGTCGATTGTATGAAGGGCAAGATAACCGCTATAACGATGCGGTTTGGGTTTCCTATCGTTTTCTTGAAATACTGCCAATTGACCTCCACCAAAAGCAAACGAGTCTTGAGGATAGCGATACCATCGCAAGACTAAATTTCGTTGTCGAACTGCTGGATTCTATTCGCGGACCTGCTAATCACTGAGTAAGATTCGAGGCACCGCCCTTAATTAAGTTATATCAAGGGAAATACTTTTCGCGCGGCTGCAATCGTCGTATTGATCTCTTCGTCACCATGTGCGGCCGAAACGAAGCCCGCTTCAAATGCAGAAGGAGCCAGGTACACGCCTTCATTCAACATGCCATGGAAGAACTTCTTGAATCGTTTAATATCAGCGGCGGCGACCTGATCGAAAGTACGAACTGATGGAGCATCGGTAAAGACCAGCCCAAACATGCCGCCCTCGCACTCCGTCGCCATTGAAATGCCAGTTTCTGACGCAGCCGAAGCAAGGCCATCGACCAACTGCTTCGTCTTCGCACTAAGAGATTCATAGAATCCGTCCTGGTCTATCGCCTCCAATGTTGCTAATCCCGCAGCCATAGCTACCGGGTTGCCTGATAACGTTCCTGCCTGATAAACCGGTCCATCTGGGGCAAGGCTTGCCATGATGTCAGCGCGTCCACCAAAGGCTGCCGCTGGCATGCCTCCGCCGACGATCTTGCCGAGTGTTGTTAGATCTGGTGTTATTCCGAGTGTTGACTGGGCACCGCCTTTGGCGACCCGAAAACCTGTCATGACTTCGTCAAAAATCAGAACAGTTCCGGATGATGTGCAGAGTTCACGCAAATCATCGTGGAAGCCGGCAATGGGCGGAACCATATTCATATTACCAGCTACAGGCTCAACTATTACGCAGGCGATTTGCTCTCCAATCTCTCCGAATACCGCTCCAAGAGCGCCGATATCGTTAAATGGCAGAGTGATAGTGTGCTCTGCCAGGCTAGCTGGAACACCTGGCGAGCTTGGAATGCCGAGCGTAAGTGCACCGGATCCAGCTTTGATTAATAGCGAGTCCGAGTGACCGTGATAGCAGCCTTCAAACTTGATGATTTTTTCTCGTCCAGTATGCCCTCGCGCGAGTCTGATAGCGCTCATCGTTGCTTCAGTACCAGAGCTGACCATACGGACCTTGTCTATTGAAGGCACAAGTTCACAGATTTTTTCAGCGATACGAGTTTCGAGCACGCAGGGTGCACCGAAACTTAAACCTCGTTTTGCTGTTTCAATAACGGCTGCGATCACGTCTGGATGACTGTGACCTAGGATCATGGGTCCCCACGAGCCGACGTAATCGATAAATCGACGACCGTCTTCGCTCTCGAGGTACGCACCAGCGGCGCTACAAATAAATATCGGATCACCGCCGACGCCGTTGAATGCACGAACCGGCGAATTAACGCCTCCGGCGATGACTGCTTGGGCATTACTAAATAGACTCATTAATCTCCTCCCGAGGGGGGCGCATCCTACCGGATTGTGGGTAGCTCACTCAACTCATCAGCGCGCGAGATACGCGCCAATCACTGGCGCTATAGCGGTCAAGAATCTGTTGCAGTGAATCCGCAGTGACAGTGCTTCGAAGTTCACCTGAGGAATTGGCGAACAAATGCGAGTCGGCCAGGTAAAACACCTGAATCGAATCTCTGTCAGTGGCATCTTTGCTTGCCGGGATACACTCTTTCCTTAATAGCGATACTGCTCTGACTTGTAAGGTCCAGACTTTTTAACACCAATGTAATCTGCTTGTTCGTCGGACAGTTCAGTGATCTTCGCGCCGATGCGATCTAGGTGCAACCGCGCAACTTTTTCGTCGAGATGTTTCGGTAACACATAGACTTCTTTCCCATAATTTTCGCCGTTTTTCCAGAGCTCTATCTGTGCAAGCACCTGATTGGTGAACGAATTCGACATGACGAAACTTGGGTGTCCAGTCGCACAACCAAGATTTACGAGACGACCTTCCGCGAGCAGGATAATTTTCTTGCCATCAGGAAAAATAATATGGTCGACCTGTGGCTTGATGTTTTCCCACTCATATTGTTTCAGGTAGGCAACATCGATTTCATTATCGAAGTGCCCGATATTGCAGACGATTGCCTGGTTTTTCATACGGTCCATCTGCGGGCCAGAAACGATATGATAGTTGCCTGTTGCTGTCACAACGATGTCGACTTGATCGCAGATGTCGTCGAATTTGACGACGCGGTAGCCTTCCATTGCAGCTTGTAACGCACAAATAGGATCGACTTCTGTAACCCATACGGTCGCGCCAAGACCCTTTAGAGACTGGGCAGATCCTTTACCCACATCGCCGTAACCGCAGACGACTGCAACCTTACCAGCGATCATAACGTCGGTCGCACGCTTGATGCTGTCGACCAGTGACTCTCGGCAACCGTACAGGTTGTCGAATTTAGATTTTGTTACGGAATCATTGACGTTGAAAGCGGGACAAGCAAGCGAGCCGTCTTTCATCATGTCATACAAGCGTTTGACGCCTGTCGTCGTTTCTTCAGACAGGCCTTTAACACCTTTCATGATCTCTGGGTACTTCTCATGCAATCGCATTGTGAGGTCACCTCCGTCATCAAGAATCATATTTGGCTGCCAGCCATAGGGCCCATTGATGGTCTGCTCGACGCACCACCAGTATTCTTCCTCTGATTCGCCTTTCCATGCGAATACCGGAACACCGGTCTCTGCAATAGCAGCTGCTGCATGATCTTGCGTTGAGAAAATGTTACAGGATGACCAGCGAATATCGGCTCCCAATTCGCGCAGTGTCTCGATAAGAACGGCAGTCTGAATCGTCATGTGCAGACAACCGGTCAGACGTACACCATCCAAAGGATTCTTGCCTTTATATTCTTCGCGCAATGCCATGAGTCCTGGCATTTCGGTTTCGGCAATCATAATTTCCTTACGGCCCCATTCAGCTAAGGACATATCGGCAACTTTATAATCGTTTTGTTGAATGGTTTGAGCTTCACTGATCATAGGTATATCTCCAAAAATCTTTTTATGTGGCAGCGGCTTTTAACGCTTCTGCTTTGTCTGTTCGTTCCCAGCTGAGATCGATGTCTTCGCGACCGAAGTGGCCATAGGCGGCTGTCTGGCGATACATTGGCCGCAATAGATCCAGCATCTTCAAAATACCATACGGTGTGAGATCGAAATGCTCGCGAATCAGTTCCGTCATTCTAGCATCCGAAATAGTGCCGGTGCCAAAGCTATGTACGCTGATCGATGTGGGTTCAGCAACGCCGATAGCATAGGAAACTTGAATCTCGCAGCGTTCGGCGAGACCGGCGGCAACGATATTTTTCGCGACATAACGGCTGGCGTAAGCAGCAGACCGATCAACCTTGGATGGGTCCTTACCTGAGAAGGCACCACCACCATGACGAGCTGAGCCGCCGTAAGTATCAACGATAATCTTCCGTCCTGTCAGTCCGCAATCACCCATTGGACCACCGATCTCGAAACGACCAGTTGGGTTGATATGATATTGGGTGTCACTGCTCAGGAGCTCCAGAGGCAAGACCGGTTTAATGATTTCTTCCATAATGCCTTCGCGCAAATCAGGCATTGAGACTTCCGGCGCGTGCTGCGACGACAAGACGACAGCGTTAATGGATATTGGCTTGTCGTTCTTGTAATTGAATGTGACCTGGCTTTTTGCGTCAGGGCGCAACCACGGCAAGATGCCGTTTTTGCGAACTTCGGCCTGACGTTGGAC
>JABIQN010000012.1 GCA_018699395.1 Gammaproteobacteria bacterium | reverse complement strand
GACGCGAACGAACCAGAGGACTCTTCTGCCGATACCGCTTTAGCGGATAATCTGGATTGGGATGAACTCAAGCTATGCGTGTCCGAATGCACCCGTTGTGAGCTCTCAACTAGCAGAACTCAGACGGTGTTTGGCGCTGGCAACAAAAACGCGACGTGGATGATCATCGGCGAGGCGCCGGGTGCCGAAGAGGACCGGCGTGGCGAACCCTTTATCGGTCGTGCAGGTCACATGTTGGACGAAATGTTGCGTGCCATTGGCCAGGATAGGAGGTCGGTGTTCATCGCCAATATTCTAAAGTGTCGCCCACCAAACAATCGGGATCCGAGGCCCAATGAATCCCTGAAGTGCCGTGATTATCTGGATCGCCAAATTGCACTAGTACAACCCTCCATTATTTTAGCGGTTGGGGAATTTGCTGCGCAAAAGCTTTTAGGTAGTGACGATGCTTTTGAGCAAATGCGCGGTCAGGTGCGAGATATCAACGGAATCCCGCTGGTGGTGACCTACCACCCAGCGAACTTGCTTCGCAGCCCATCGCAAAAGCGCAAGTCGTGGAGTGATCTTTGTCTGGCCCAGGGCTTGGTTGCGGCGGCGGTCGAATGATTATGTCAATACTCAAGCCAAAGCCTCCTGTGACGATTCGCGAGATGCATCATGACGATCTGTCGATGGTGTCGGATATCGAGCGTCGTAGTTATGAGTTTCCATGGAGTCATGGTGTTTTTCATGATTGCCTGCTGGCTGGCTATCAATGTTTGGCATTGATTCAAGAGGGCCATGTTGCCGGTTACGCCATATTGTCAGTCGCAGCTGGCGAGGCTCACATTCTTAATCTTTGTATCGATCCGGAATTTCGAGCTCTGGGCTACGGCGAGAGATTATTGGATGAATTACTGTATAGGGCACGCTCCGCTTCAGTCCGGGAAATTTTCCTCGAAGTTCGGCCAACAAACGAGACGGCGATCGGCTTGTACCGTAAGAAAGGTTTTCATCAGATCGCAGCTCGCCCAGCCTATTATCAAGCACATGATGGGCGAGAAGATGCATCCGTGCTCGTCAAGAAGCTCGTTGCTGATAGTTAGGTAGACGGTTTCGCAGCTGGCCCGATTCCGCTAGACTCCGCCGCCACTCAATTCTGAAATCAGCAATGCCAAATCTTGACGAACAAGTCAGCAAACGACGTACGTTCGCGATTATCTCGCACCCGGACGCAGGAAAAACGACGTTAACCGAAAAGCTCTTGCTTTACGGCGGCGCGATTCAGCTTGCTGGAACCGTAAAGGGCCGCAAGGCGAGCCGTCATGCGACCTCTGACTGGATGGCGCTTGAGCAACAGCGTGGAATCTCGGTGACGTCTTCCGTTATGCAGTTTCCGTATAGCGACCATGTAATCAATTTGCTCGATACTCCGGGACATGAAGATTTTTCGGAGGATACCTATCGGACGCTGACCGCAGTCGATTCGGCGTTGATGGTTATTGACTGTGCGAAGGGCGTCGAAAAACGCACGATCAAGTTAATGGATGTTTGTCGGCTACGCGATACACCGATCATGACGTTCATTAATAAACTTGATCGCGACGGGAAAGAGCCTATCGACTTACTTGACGAGATTGAATCCGTACTCAAGATTCAGTGCTCACCAGTAACCTGGCCGATTGGTATGGGACGCTCGTTACGAGGTGTATATCATCTGCTGCAGGATCGGATTTACCTGTACGACCGAGTTGGCCGGGAAAGGGCCTCAGAACGGAATATAATCGAAGGCATCGATTCGGATGAAGCGACTGAAGTATTGGGTGACCAGGCAGCCGAATTCCGTGAGGAAATCGCACTCGTCAAAGGCGCCTGTCCGCCGTTATCCTTCGAGGATTACCTTGCCGCAAAACAAACGCCAGTATTCTTTGGGTCGGCGATGGGTAATTTCGGCGTTAAAGAGTTGCTGGATGAATTCATCAATTATGCGCCGGCGCCTTTGACTCGCGAGAGCGAACAGCGCGAGGTACGGCCAACTGAAGAACAGATGACCGGTTTCGTTTTTAAGATTCAGGCGAATATGGACCCGGGGCATAGAGACCGAATCGCCTTTATGCGAATCTGCTCTGGCGAGTATCGTAAGGGAATTCGTATGCTGCATGTTCGTTCTGGCAAGGAAATGAAAATTCCTGACGCGATTACTTTCATGGCAGCAGATCGCCAGCATGCCGAACTGGCCTACGCTGGCGATATCATCGGTATTCACAATCATGGCACGATTAATATTGGTGACAGTTTTTCTGAAGGCGAAGAAATTCGTTTCACAGGGATTCCAAATTTTGCACCTGAGATTTTTCGTCGCGCGGTTTTGAAAGATCCATTACGACTAAAGGCCTTACATAAAGGTCTGGCACAGTTGTGTGAGGAGGGTGCTACCCAACTCTTTAGGCCGATGCGCAATAATGATCTGATCCTTGGCGCTGTTGGGCTGTTGCAGTTTGAGGTCGTCGCACACCGCTTACACGCTGAATACAGCGTCGAATGTCAGTTCGAGGCTATCAATG
>JABIQN010000011.1 GCA_018699395.1 Gammaproteobacteria bacterium | reverse complement strand
CTCCCTGCCAGGGCTTCCGGCTGGAGATATTCGTAGTGTCCGGTTTTCGTCGGATGACAGTAAAGTAGCGTTGATCGTCAATGCAGATAATTCTCCTTCTAATATTCACCTTGTTAATCTTGCTGCAGGGTCGGCTGAGCGGTTGACTGATGCGTTGAGTCCCGAGATAGACAGCGAACATTTGGCGGTTAGCGAAATAATTCGTTACAAAAGTTTTGATGGATTAGAGATACCCAGCGTTCTATACAAACCTCTGAACGCGAGTGCTGACAACCCGGTTCCCGGGCTGGTGCTTGTGCACGGCGGCCCCGGTGGCCAAACCCGGACGGGATATCGCGCGATGGTGCAGCATCTCGTTAATCATGGCTATGCCGTCCTTGGCGCGAACAATCGCGGTTCATCCGGCTATGGAAAAACATTTTTTCATCTTGATGATAGGAAGCACGGTGAGGAAGACTTACAGGATATCGTTCACGGTAGAGCGTATCTCGAATCACTCGATTGGATTGACGGTAACAAGGTCGGAATCATTGGTGGTTCTTATGGCGGCTACATGGTTGCTGCAGCACTGGCCTTCGAACCTGAGGCATTCGATGTCGGCATCGATATTTTTGGTGTAACAAATTGGGTGCGCACGCTTGAAAGCATTCCGCCGTGGTGGGAGTCATTCAAAGAATCTCTGTATGATGAAATGGGAGATCCAGCGACGGATGCCGAACGTCTTCGACGCATATCGCCACTTTTTCATAGCGAAAATATCGTTAAGCCAACGTTAGTAATTCAGGGTTCGAATGACCCGCGTGTTCTGCAGGTCGAAAGCGATGAGTTAGTCGCGGGCATTCAGGCTAACGAGGTACCGGTTGAGTACATCGTTTTCCCTGATGAGGGACATGGATTCAGGAAGAAGATCAATCAAATTTCAGCGTCGAATGCTTACGTGAAATTTCTTGATACCTATCTTAAGGGCGAAGCAAACAACTAATTTTGATTGCCCCGGTAGCTCAGTCGGATAGAGCACCAGATTCCTAATCTGGGGGTCCCATGTTCGAATCATGGTCGGGGCGCCACCTTAAGTGGTTGAATGTGAAGAATTAATTAATTATATTCAGTCACTTACATTGACTCTTCGTAACCGAGCGCAAAGGCTCCCTGTCGGTCTCGAACGTGAGGAAAATAGTCTCCCGAGCAGGAGGAAAGGCAGAACTGGGTATGCCGATCCATCCCCATATGCTCAGACACAGCACAGGTTATAAGTTAGCGAATGATGGACACGATACGCGGGCCATCCAACACTACCTGGGCCACAAGAACATCCAACACACTGTGAGATACACAGAGCTGGCAGCGAACAGGTTTAATGACTTCTGGCAGGATTAATTCGATCCTATATATGGGACCTCAGATGGCATAGGGGGGGGGCAAACAGCGTTCTCCCAAATATAGTCATGAGGGCGCTTGTCGCGGTCGAGCAAAACAAAAGGGACCCATGACTAGGTGCCCGTGACGTCCCTGAGACAGGCCCGGCCTAGCGACAGAGGCACGATCTCGTTCAGGCAATACCATACCCGCCCTTGCAGTTATCGTTCGAGAAAGGGGCCTTTTCTGAAATTTTTTTTGGAAAATAATAAAGACCTATATTCGGCCGCTGATTCCGTCTCCCTGCTGTCCGCTTTTCCCAACAGCGGTCACTCAGATGGCTGGATTTATGTCGAGCTGAGCGGCTGCTTTGCGTTGTGACTTCAACCGGTCGACGCAACACCTAAACTCTTACTATAGAGAAGGAGGTGTTGCTTATGAAGTCCAAAACGAGAAGATATTTCACTGAGTCCGAGAAAACCTTGATGTGGAATCGTTGGCGTAAAGGCGAATCGCAAAACGCCATAGCGCGACTTTTAGGCACCAGTCATAGCGCTATTGCAGGTGTGCTTTCGAAGACGGGTGGTGTTCGTCCAGCAGAGAGACAGCGCTCCCGGATAGCGCTGACGTTGGCGGAACGCGAAGAGATCTCGCGCGGCGTAGCCGCGGGTCAGTCGCTTCGAACGATTGCAAAGATGCTTGGTCGAGCGCCTTCAACGGTCAGCCGTGAGATCAACCGCAACGGTGGCCGCAAACCGTATCGTGCCAACAAGGCCGAGCAAGCCGCCTGGGATCGGGCGCATCGAGCAAAGGTCTGTAAACTGGCTAAGAATCCAGCGCTGGCCCTGATCGTGGCCGAGAAGCTTCAGCTCGAGTGGTCGCCACGACAGATTGCCGGTTGGCTAAAGTACACATACCCGGACGACGAGAACTATCAGGTGTCACACGAGACTATTTATCTGACGCTGTTTATCCAGGCCCGAGGCGCCTTGAAAAAGGAATTAATACGGTGCCTTAGGAAGCCACGGGCGATGCGTCGATCACGGCATCATACGCAGAAGACCAAAGACCACGGCAGGATCAGCAACACCGTCTCGATCAGAGAGCGACCGGCCGAAGTTGAGGACCGTGCTGTACCCGGTCATTGGGAAGGCGATCTTATCTGTGGCAGCAATAACAGCCAGATCGCGACGCTTGTCGAGCGACAGACGCGGCTAGTCATGTTGGTCAGAGTGCCGAGCAAAGATACCCAGACGGTGATCAACGCACTCATCAAACAAGCCCGCAAGTTACCGCGAGAGCTCTACAAGTCACTGACCTGGGATCACGGCAAAGAGATGGCGGACCATCAACGCTTCAGCCTGGACACTGGCATTAAGGTTTACTTCTGTGATCCAGGAAGCCCATGGCAACGCGGCTCGAACGAGAACACCAACGGACTGCTAAGACAATACTTCCCGAAAGGCATGGACCTCTCGAACGTTCATCAAAACAGATTGAATGCCGTTGCAAGAAGACTCAACGAACGACCAAGAGAAACGTTACAATTTAGAACACCAGCAGAACGCTTTGCTCAATGTGTTGCATTGACCACTTGATATCACAATCATCTATAGCCGCGATGACGGTATTGTCGATTGGCGAGCGGCCATCGATCGCTACAATCCACACGCCCGCCATGAGCGCGTTGTTGGTTCGCACCTGGGTTTAGGTGTTAATCCACTGTTCTGGAGAGTCATTGCTCGAACGCTATCTGCTTCCTCAACCGCCTGAGTGATAAGTTTGTGCAAAGAAATCACTATTCACTGGTTTCGGCAGGATCTTAGAATAGAAGATAATCCGGCTCTGTTCGAAGTTTCCGAGCAAGGTACCGTTCTACCTATCTACATTCTGGATGATGAGCACTCGGGCGAGCATCAATTGGGCGCAGCTAGCCGTTGGTGGTTACATCACTCCTTAAAAAAACTGAATGAATCCCTTGATGGAGCGCTTTGTGTCTACGCCGGCGACCCTCAAACGATTCTTGTCGAGCTGATCGCCAGACTAAATATCAAAGCCCTCTACTGGAATCGCTGCTATGAGCCGTGGAGGACTCTGCGCGACAAAAAAATCAAGGAGGCATTAAGGGCCCATGGCATTGACTGTCAGAGCTTCAATGGTTCGCTTCTCTGGGAGCCGTGGAAAGTCTTGAAAAGCGATGGAACTCCGTACAAGGTGTTTACGCCCTACTATCGAAAGCGTCGCCTGACCGCAGAGCCACCACGTGAGCCACTTCCGAAGCCTGACCGTTTGACACTTCAGCGTGATACTTCTTGCAGTTTGACAATCGATGACCTCGGCCTGCTTCCCAAAACCGCTTGGGATATTAAACTGGAGCCGCATTGGGAAATTGGCGAAGAAGGCGCGCAAGACAAACTCGCGAAGTTCATTGACAATCGCCTGGCCGATTATAAAGAGGGCCGTAACTTTCCAGCGAAGCAAAGTGTCTCACGCTTATCACCGCATCTGCATTTTGGTGAAATTTCGCCGAACCAGGCTTGGTATGCAGCGAAGTCACTTGCGAACAGCGATGACCTGGATCATTTCCTGAGCGAACTTGGTTGGCGGGAGTTCTCACATTGCCTCTTGTACTACTTTCCAGAATTGCCAAACAAGAATCTACAGCCGAAATTTGACCGGTTTCCGTGGGTAGAAAACAGATCGTTGCTGGAGAGTTGGCAGTCGGGGCAGACGGGTCATCCGCTCGTTGATGCCGGAATGCGCGAATTGTGGGAAACGGGTTATATGCACAATCGTGTCAGGATGGTTGTCGGTTCGTTTCTGGTAAAGAACTTACTGCTTCACTGGCGTCACGGAGAAAGATGGTTCTGGGACTGTTTAGTGGATGCGGATCTAGCGAATAATAGCGCTAGTTGGCAGTGGATAGCAGGTTGTGGCGCCGACGCCGCGCCATTTTTTCGTGTGTTTAATCCGAGTACCCAAGGCAGTAAATTCGATCCGACAGGGCAGTATACGAGGCGCCATGTGCCAGAGCTGAGCGCACTACCTGACAAGTATCTATTTAGACCGTGGGAAGCGCCATGTGATGTATTGAAGCAGGCTCAAATATTACTAGGAGAAACCTATCCAGAGCCCATTGTTGACCTGAAGGAATCTCGTGTGTTGGCGTTAGAAGCGTTCCAATCTCTAAAGGGCCAGAGGTAACATTGATGCATCAGGCGATAACCCAATGCAGCCAGCCAGAGCGTAACCGTGGGTGATTAAGTAGGACGAGATTTTTGCAGAGCTGGAAAGGGGAAGGGTGCCGCAGGCGTTTCAAAATGCTCCAGATTCTTCGAATGGCCGATGCTTCGCGATTACCTGCCTAACACGCGTTATCATTGCGCCATGGCAAAAGTTCTATTGATAGATGATGACCGGAAGCACTCCGACTTGATGCGAGTGTATTTCAAGCGCTACGGCATCAAGCTCTTGTGTATTCGTCGTCAAACAAATGGAACAGACGTAGGGTTTATCTAATGGAGAGTTTTGTTCCTCATTTTCAGTTTACGCGGCGTATCGCTGATAGTGCAATCGACGCTTCGCGATGGTCCTTTTCTTCATATTCCAATTGAGCAGCGACTTGAAATGGGAATTTGGGACGGAATGATCAGAGTGTCTACAGGGCTTGAAGACGTAGAAGATTTGATCGCTGATTTTGATGCGGCGCTTGCCCTTTTGTAGGAAGTAAAATTTTATGCAGTTAAAAAAGAGCCTTGGTTTTTGGGATGTTTTTGCCATTGCACTTGGTCAGGTAATCGGCTCGGGAGTTTTGGTGCTTATCGGTATCGGGATTGGTTTTACCGCCTATGCTGTACCCATTGCCATTGTTCTGTCGGCAATATTTTCTATCATCAAACAATTGCCCGTGGTTTTTATGGGCTCGGCAATGCCTGCGACTGGCGGACTTTATGTCTATTGCAAACGTGTTTTAGGTCCAAAGGCTGGCTTTTTCTTTCTCGCGCTTTTGATGGTCACTTACTTTCTTATTGCTTTATTCGCATTAGGTTTCGCTGAATATGCACTCGCCTTATTGCCGGATTTAAACGCGAAGTATGTTGCACTCGGTGTTTTGCTTGCTTTTTATATTGTTAATCTGTTGGGAATTCGACAGGCTGCTGCAATTCAGAAAGTTATGATTGCTTTTCTTCTTTGTGGGCTATCCGCGCTCATTTTCTTTGGAATTTTAGAGGTGGATTACACCGATTTTACTGATCAGGAAAAGCTGTTTCCCGACGGTTGGTACGGTTTTGGAATGGCTTGTGTTCTAATGTCTTTTGCCACCGGGGGTGCTTATTACGTCTCCGAGCTTGGTGGTGAAATGAAGAACCCACATCATGATCTTCCCCGCGCGATTATTTACAGCACGCTTGTTGCGGCCTTTTTCATAGCGACCGTGTCGATTGTCGCAGTTGGTATATTGCCAGTTGAACAAACAGCAGGAAAGACATTAGCTGAAGTCGCAAGAGTGATATTACCGCCGTCTCTCTATGCTGCTTTTATAGTTAGCGCGGCACTTTTCGCATTCGCAACCAGTATTAATTCGACATTTTCCTGGGCGACAAAATCAGCGATTATTGCGTGTGAAGACGGCTGGCTGCCCAAAAGGTTGGCTGTTGTTAACAAAAGATTCAATACGCCACATATTATGCTCACTATTCTTCTGATCGTTGCATCAATACCGATACTCGCCGATAAAGATATGCGATACATAATTATGCTGGGTAGTGGACTTGTGTTTATTTACGATATCGTTCCATTACTTGCCGCATTTTATTTTGCCAAAAAATTACCTGAAGTATTTGCAAATGCGCACTTCCGAATGTCTGAGAAAGCGTTAAAAACGATAAGTGTGATTGGCATTCTGATATTACTAGTTCAAGCGAACCTTGCCTTTTCCGATATCGATAATACCGGTAGAATGATGATAGTCGGTTACATAATTATGGTTATTGTATATATTCAAAAGAGATCAAAGATTATGGGGATTGGTGTTAAGGATGAGTAATCTTGAGGTGCCGGCGATCGAGGCGATTGACCTCGGCGCTTTTCTCCATGGAACACCGATAGAGCAGGCGGCCATTGCGGCACGTGTTGATGATATCTGTAGAAGCACTGGCTTCCTAATTATCGAGAATCACGGCGTACCCGGAAAAATCATCGAGAATGCGTGGGTTCAGACGATAGGCTTCTTCGATTTACCGCTTAAGGAAAAACTCACGGCCAAATCTTCCGACCCGAAGTGCCCACGTGGCTACTTCCCAATGGCATCAGAGGCGTTGGCAAAATCGATGGGTGTAGATACGCCACCTGACATCAAGGAGAGTTTCGGTATCGGACCATTATTGGCGCCGCCAATCGATTTGACCGCCGCCGAATATGAATTCCATTTTGGCGAAAATCTTTGGCCCGCAGCGCATCCCAAGTTGGAAATCGCATTGACAACTTATTTCAATGAGATGACGGACTTGGCCGGAAAGATATTGCGGTTATTCGCTGCGGCGCTCGATATGCCGCATGATTATTTCAAGAAATCTCATACGCATCCGATGAACGCGCTTCGTTGCCTAAACTATCCGGGCTTCGACAAACCCCTATTGCCAACGCAAAGAAGCGCCGGCGAACACACCGACTATGGCAGTCTTACGATTTTGAAGTCTGACCCCACCGTACCTGGACTTGAACTTAAACTGGCGGCAGGAAGTTGGGTAAAGGCGCCGCTTGTCGATGATGCTTTCATTGTAAACATTGGTGACATGTTGGCACGTTGGACCAATGACCGATGGGTATCAACATTGCACCGCGTCGTCCAATCGAGCAACCCGAAAAGCGACGCGATCCGACGACAATCAATGGCATATTTTCATAATACGAATTTCGACTCAGAGATCGAATGTATTCCGTCGTGTTTGGTATCGGGAGGGGAGCCCAAGTATGAAAAAGTTTTGGCAGGTCCCTATCTGTGGGATCATTTTAATTCTGCCATTGGCTGAGCATCCTAAACCCGAAGCTGTACGCAGGTTTCTTTGTGCTGTTTAGTCAGTTCCTGCTGCCTGTGCCAAACGCCACGGCACAATACCTGACGACGGCTGCAGTCATGTTTGCTATCGACATCGTGGTCGACTCAATCTGATTGGATATCGGTTCGACCATATAAGCGCTATTCGCACATTCCAAGTATGCGCGCAGTATCCGGATATTATGCGGACTATCGATAATCCTAGCCACATTTGGCCATTGTTACTCTAGTCAGAGTTGCAAACAGATGTTTGATTAACTAACATGTGTTAGTTATGGCCAGCCGCGAACAACAAGTCCTTGCGCTCATTCGGGAAGACCCGATGATGCCACAGCAAGTCATAGCTACACGGCTGGGGATAAGTCGGTCCGCAGTTGCCGGTCACATCATGCATCTCAGCAACAAAGGATTCATCAAAGGTCGCGGTTACGTTCTTAGTAATGCGTCTTTTATCTCGGTCATTGGTGGTGCGAACATCGACATTCACGGCAGATCAACACAGAAACTCCGCGATTTTGATTCAAATCCGGGTGATGTGCATATCGCGGCCGGCGGTGTCGCTCGAAACATTGCCGAAAATCTTGCTCGACTCGGTGCAGACACTCGACTCATCTCCGCCATTGGTGACGATCATCACGGGCAAGTCCTTATGCGATTGTCGCGTGAAGCCGGCATCAACGTGCAAAACGTGCTTCAGATCCCGTCCGCTGCAACATCAACTTACTTATCGGTACTCGATGACACAGGCGACATGTTAGTTGGGATAAACGACATGAGCATTATCGACGACTTGACTGTTGCCAGTCTGCGACCCATGCAGGCGATGCTGAAACAATCATCAATCATCGTACTTGATATGAATCTACCCACTGACACTCTCGCCTGGCTGACGGAAACATTCTCGGACATGCCGATTTTCGCTGACACTGTGTCGACGGCCAAAGCGCCACGCTTAAGGCCGCACTTACAACATATTCATACCTTGAAAACCGGCACCATTGAAGTTGAAGCGCTCATGGGGCAGGAGGCACGAACCAAGGCGCAACTTGTTAAGATTACGAAGATGCTGCATAACGAAGGCGTGACACGCGTGTTTATCACACGTGGTGAGAAAGGTGTTTTCTTTAGTGACAACGGCAAACACGGTACGCAAAAGGTACAACGCAGTAGCAATGACATTCTTAATGCCGGCGGCGCGGGCGATGCTTTTCTTGCCGGTCTTGCCTATAGCTGGCTGGAGGATTGGACCTTGCAAGAATCCGTACAATTTTCTATGGCCGCGGCAGACGTCACTTTGTCACATGCCGGCACCAGCAACCCCGCCCTTTCATTAGGGCTCGTGCAATGCGCGATGGAGACACAACATGCTTGATATCGCGACAGAAGTATCTGCAGCATTGGACGCCAACAAACCGGTGGTGGCCCTAGAATCGACGATTATTAGTCACGGTATGCCGTATCCGAGAAATGTTGAAACGGCCATGGCGGTCGAAGCGGCGTTGCGTGACGGCGGAGCAATTCCTGCGACGATTGCTGTATTGGACGGAAAACTAAAAGTTGGTTTATCGCCCGATGAAATCCAAAGTCTGGGTCAGCTAGGGTTGGATGCGATCAAGTGCAGTCGGCGTGACTTGCCCTTTGTCGTTGCTCGTAGGATGAACGGCGCCACAACTGTTGCAGCAACCATGATTATCGCGGCGATGGCCAGCATCAGGGTCTTTGCGACTGGCGGCATTGGCGGCGTGCATCGTGGCGTTGAAGAAACAATGGACGTATCCGCAGACCTTGAAGAACTCGCTAATACAAACGTCGCCGTGGTCTGCGCGGGCGTGAAATCCATTCTTGATATCGGCCGTACACTCGAATACCTGGAAACCAAAGGCGTTCCAGTGATCGGCTATCAAACCGACAATCTGCCTGCCTTCTATTCGCGCGATAGTGGCTTCCCGGTCGATTATCGCGTGGACACGGCAGAAGAGATTGCCGCAGCGATAAAAGCGAAATGGGCAATGAAACTAAATGGCGGCCTGCTCATCGGCGTCCCTCTACCGGAGGAACACGCAATGCCGAAAGAGGAGATCGACAGCGTAATCGTTGACGCTATTGCTGAGATGCAGCAACAAGGTATTAGTGGTAAAGAGACAACACCGTATCTGCTGGGAAGCATTGTCGAACGTACTGGCGGCAAAAGTCTGGATACGAATATTCAATTAATACTGAACAACGCCAGAGTTGCGGCAGAGATAGCGGCAAAAATGACGCTCTAAGCGCCCTAAATTACTGTAATCACGCTCGTTTTTGTGGAGCCCGTCATATTCCATTAAATCTGATTGGTGCCCAGGAGAGGACTTGAACCTCCACCTACTTACGTAGACCAGCACCTGAAGCTGGCGCGTCTACCAATTCCGCCACCTGGGCAATCCTTACACGCATCGTTATAGAAAACTGATGCGTACCCGCAATTACTACAAAAACGATGGGGGTTAACAAACCTCAGGTAACCCACCGTATGTAACCGCTTGATTATACGCTTAAATATTACATCTACCCACTTAGCCCTAGTAGCACCTGAAGCTAGTGCGTATATCAATTCCGCCACCTCAGTAGGCGCAGAAACGCGTACAATCAATCACGATCCAACGGGTGGCGCACTGTACGCAAAGCGGCCGTTCCCTGTCAATTGCCATTTAGTTAGCAAAATCACCGGAGTTCCATCACTTGCCGAGCAAGCCTGAAAAACCGAAGAGTGCCTCTGAGAGGAAGATCTCGAAAACCAAAAAGAGTAGGCCCTACAAGCATCCGATCCCGAGCCGCAATGACTTGCTGGATATGCTGACCGACGTCGGCAAGCCGATTAAAATCGAGCCGATCCTGAAAGCCTATAGCCTGAAGGGGCAGCGAATGCGCTCACTTCTAATCGAGCAATTACAGGAGATGGTGCGTGCAGGACAGATTCTCGAGAATCGACGCGGCGAATATTGCCTGACCGCCAAGCTTGATCTGATCACCGGAAAAGTCAGCGGCCATCGCGATGGATTCGGGTTCGTCATTCGCGACGATGGTGAATCTGAGGATGTTTTTCTTTCCGCCCGAGAGATGAGGTCGCTATTCGATGGAGATCGGGTTGCCGTTCGTATCGTGGGTGATGACCACCGCGGTCGCTCACAGGGCGAACTAGTTGACGTACTGGAACGTGGCATTCAAGAAATTGCTGGTCAATTCATCCGTGAGCGCGGCATCGGGATTGTTATTCCCGATAATACGAAACTCTCGCATCGTATATTGATTCCGAAAGACGAATCGGCGCATGCCAAGCACGGCAGCATGGTTGTTGCTGAGATACTCGATTATCCGACACAGGTGGAGCAGGCAACTGGGCGTGTCACAACGGTCATTGGCGCACCTGGAGAGAAGGGCATATCAACCGAGATTGCCATTCACTCACATGGGATTCCATTCAAGTGGCCGGACGGCGTTAGAAAGGAAGTACAGAATTTCGGCAGCGATGTGCCCGAGGACTCTAAACGAGGTCGAACTGAACTCCGTGATGTTGATCTGATTACGATCGATGGTGCGGATGCGCGGGATTTCGACGATGCGGTTTATTGTAAGAAAACAAATAATGGTTGGCGGCTACTGGTCGCAATCGCCGACGTGGCTAATTATGTGAGTGTCGGCTCAGCTCTCGACAAAGAGGCTATTGTTCGCGGTACCTCTGTGTATTTCCCAGATCGAGTCGTACCGATGTTGCCAGAGGTGCTTTCAAATGGCCTTTGCTCACTCAATCCAAAGGTAGATCGCCTGTGTATGGTCTGCGATATGCGCGTCAGCCCTTTAGGGGAGGTGAGCAAAACCACATTCTTTGAAGGCGTGATGAAATCGAAAGCCCGCCTGACGTACAGTCAGGTTGGAGATTTTCTTGATGGCACGTCGACAACATCGGTGCCGAAGGACCTTCAAGGCTCAGTGCGCGATTTGCATGATCTTTACAAGGCATTCGCAAAACAACGGGGTCGACGCGGCGCGATTGAAATCGACCTTCCGCAGACGAAATTTAAACTCAATGACGACGGTGAAATTGATCGCATCGAGGTTGTGCCCCGAAATGATGCGCACCGCTTGATCGAGGAGTGCATGATCGCGGCGAATGTCGAAGCTGCAAAGTTTCTAAAGCAGCACAAGATTCCCGGCCTCTACCGGGTCCATCCAAAACCAGATGTAGAGCGTTTTAACGACTTGCGCCTGTATTTGATTTCACTGGGCCTAAAGGTCCCACATCCTGATCATGTCGAGCCGCGTCATTTCACTCAGTTGATCGAGCAGGTAAGAGACCGCCCGGACAGTGCGGCCATCACGATGGCAATGTTGCGATCGCTCACACACGCCGAGTATTCGCCCGCAAACGTTGGGCATTTTGGTTTAGCGCTGGAGTCATACGCACACTTCACTTCACCGATTCGTCGCTACCCCGATTTACTAGTGCACCGTGCGATCCGGCATATCGTTCGTGGCAGCAAGGTCGGGAAATACGATTACAGTGCGAAGAGCATGGAGCGCCTTGGCGCAATCACCTCCGCGCATGAAAAGCGTGCGGAGGTTGCAACTCGCGACGTCGAAGCATGGCTCAAGTGCCAATACATGGAAGGTCATCTCGGAGAAGAGTTCGACGGCGTAATCACCGGCGTCATGAATTTTGGTGTATTTGTGCAAATCACAGAGTTAATGACTGACGGCCTGGTTCACGTGACGAGTCTGGCCAACGACTACTACAAATTCGACGCAGGTTCGCAAAGGCTTATCGGTGAGCGCAGTGGACACTCCTATAGTTTGGGCGAGGAAATGCGAATTCGGGTTCAAAAAGTCGACATGGAGACCCGCAAAATTGATTTTCGTCCCGTTGTGGACGAATCGAATAAGAGCGCGAAGAAAAGCCTGCCCCCCAGAAAGCCTTTCAGTAAGAAAAAGAGACGCCAATGAGTAAGTTGCATTATATAACCGGACTGCGAGCAGTAGAGCAGGTGCTGGCTACTGATGCGACGGATGTCCACTGTATTTATGCTGAGTATCAGACCGCAAATCCACGAGTTGAGGCAATTATTAAATCGGCTCAAGAGCAGGGGATCGAAGTCCAGCCAGCCAATCGGGCGCGCCTAGCTCAAATGAGTGGGGAAGCACGTCATCAGGGCGTCATAGCTGAGGTTCAGCGCAGCACAGTGCTTGACGAGGCTGGCCTGAGAACGATGGTGGAGGAGCGACTCACGGCTGCTGGCAGCAAGCCATTACTACTGCTGGTGTTGGATGGTGTGCAAGATCCGCACAATCTGGGAGCCTGCATGCGAACGGCCGATGCGGTAGGCGTGGATGCCATCATCGTGCCACGGCATGCGGCAGCAGGCCTAAGCCCTGCCGTCAGTAAAGTGGCGTCAGGAGCAGCAGAACAGCTTCCATTCGCGACGGTCGGCAACCTCAATCGAGTTCTAGGATGGCTGGCTGATTACGGCGTTCGGGCGATTGGCACCAGCGATAAAGCCGATTCTAGCCTGTACGAGGCTGATTTAAGTGGACCCGTGGCGCTGGTTATGGGCCGTGAGCATACAGGGCTTAGTAAGAGTATTTCGGAACGCTGTGACACATTGGTGAGCCTGCCAATGATGGGCGTGGTCTCGAGCCTTAATGTCTCAGTGGCAACGGGCGTTTGCCTCTACGAAATAGCGCGTCAAAGAGCCTTGCGCCCGGCCTAAGCGTTAGGTAGGATGCGCCTCCCGCTCATAAGGGTGGGTTTTCACCTCTTGCTATCCGGATGTGCCGGTTAGCTGTAATCCGTAAGGGGATAAAATGAGACATTACGAAATCGTGTTTCTGGTTCATCCGGACCAGAGCGAGCAAGTTCCTGCCATGGTAGAAAAATACCAAGGTATGGTGACTGAATCAGGCGGCAGCGTTCACCGCTCTGAAGATTGGGGCCGTCGTCAACTGGCGCATCCGATCAACAAAATTCACAAAGCTCATTACGCTCTTCTTAATATCGAGTGTGACTTTGCTGTGATTGACGAAATCAAAACCGCGTTCAAGTTTAATGACGCTGTGCTTAGAAATCTCGTTATGGTCCGTGACGACGCTGTCACTGAAGCCTCGCCGATGGCTGTTACTGTCGCCGAAGAAAAGGCCAAAGAGAAGGAAGCCCAACAACGCCGTGAAGCGAAGGCTGTTGCTGAAGCTGCGATGCGGGCAGAGTTAGCAGAAGAAGAAAGCGCTAACGATAAGGCCGAAGAACTGGCAGCAGGAGCTACTCTTTCTACGGACGCACCTACTGAGGAAACTCCAACAGAAGAAGCACCTGCAGAAGAGGCTCCAGCAGAAGTTGTTGCCGAAGAGAAGAGTGGCGCAGAAGCAGCTCCGGAAGCTGCTGCGGATACCGAAGCTGAAGCCAAGAGTGCTTAAGGAGAATTATTATGAGTCGTTATTCACGTAGACGAAAATATTGTCGTTTCACAGCCGAAAAAATCGTTGAGATCGATTATAAGGATCTTAACCTATTGAAGGCCTATGTTACTGAGACGGGCAAGATTGTCCCAAGCCGAATTACCGGTACGAAAGCTCACTACCAGCGTCAGCTGGCCTCGGCAGTCAAGCGAGCAAGATTCCTCGCGTTGCTTCCGTACACCGATCGCCACTAAGAACGCTTGGAGAAAATCTCGTGCAAGCGCTGACCCTATGGTTGCTCGCACGACCGCATAATGCAGTTTTAGCGTTGGCGGTAACCTTATTGTTACCGGCTCCCCAACTGATGAGCGGCGCCATTATGGTGTTACTGGTGTTGGCGCAAGGCCTTAGGAAAGCGGTGATCGAAGCGTGTATCGCCGCGGCGGTTGCGGCAGCAGTTCTTCTTATATTGGGAGGGTCGCTGGCATCGATATTAAGTTTAACGGCGGGGACCTGGGTGCCCGCTTTGTTGCTAGCGCTAGCGCTGGTAAGAATGCGATCGCTGACATTGACGCTGCAAGTGTCGGTGATTGCGGCCGTTGTAGCATTGATGTTGTTTCAGCTTGTGGTCCCAGATCCAGCTGCCTTTTGGCAGCCATATCTGGGCACAATGACACAATTGCTGAGAGAAAATGGAATGCAGTTGGACGCAGAACTGCTGACCGCAGATATCATGACGATTTCCGCGGTGTTTGTTTTCTGGGCACTGTATACGACAGCATTATTGTTTGGGTATTCGCTGTATAAACGATTGCCGCTGGAAACCGAGGAATTTGGTCGGTTTCAGGATTTGAATTTTGGTCGTATTATAGCGTTCGCTATGGCGGTATTTTCGATACTGGCGTTTGCGGTTGGATCGAGCTGGCTTCAACACATCGCGTTTATTTTGTTCGTGATGTTTATGATGCAGGGGTTGGCAATTTTGCATTGGTTGCGTGGTGCAGGAAAGCTGCCACTCATCGTCGTAGTTTCGGTATACATTATGTTGCCGTTTCTGCAGGTTTTGCTGGTAATGGTGCTGGCAATAATTGGGTACATAGACGCTTGGTTCGGATTCCGGCGTCGACTTAAAAAAGTGTAAAGGTTTTAGATATGAACGTTATTTTACTGGAAAGCGTTGAGAATCTCGGCGGCATTGGCGACCTCGTAAAGGTCAAGGCTGGCTATGGTCGTAACTTCCTGCTTCCGCAGGGTAAAGCGGCACTTGCCACTGATGAGAACATGAGGAAGATTGAATCTCGTCGTGCCGAGCTTGAAAAAATGGCTGCTGCGGAAATTACGAAAGCGACTGCTCGTGCGAAATCTATCAACGGTGTTGAGCTCGTTATTCCTGCCAATGCTGGTGACGAGGATAAGCTGTTCGGTTCGGTTGGCCCGATCGATATCACTGAGGCGTTTGCTGCGATTCAAGTCGAAGTTGAGCGCAGTGAAGTTCGCATGCCAGACGGCCCGATTCGCGCACTTGGTGAGTATCAAGTGGGTATTCATCTGCATGGTGAAGTTAATGCTGAAGTCACTATCCGCGTCGTCGCGGCAGAATAACAAAGCGCCATATTTACCGTTGGCAGTCGTCTGCAGCCGGCGGTGTTGTGTTACCTTTGAATTAGGGTAAATATTAGCTAAGGAAATTTGGGGATGGTCCGAGCTGTGGACGATGGAACGATAGATGGAGGTGCTAGTCAGCACCTCAAGGTGCCACCTAACTCCCTGGAAGCGGAACAATCACTTATTGGCGGCTTGATGCTCGATGCATTAGCTTGGGATAAGGTCGCGGACGTCATTACCAGCGACGACTTCTATCGTCAAGACCACCGATTAATCTATTCCGCTATTGCAGGCCTTATCGAAAGTGGCAGCCCTTGCGATGTCGTGACGGTATCCGAGCACCTCGATAGTCACGGTGAACTGGAAAACGCGGGTGGCCTTGAGTATCTAGCAACTCTTTCGAGTGAAACGGCTGGCGCAGCGAATGCCCGGGCGTACGCAAAAATTCTTCGAGAGCGCTCCACTCTTCGCGATCTTATCAGCGCCGGCAATGAAATTGCAGGCAGTGCTTTTACCAATGACGGACGCACAGCGGCCGAGATACTGGAAGACGCCGAGAAAGCAGTGTTCGCAATTGCTGACAGAGGTACTCGGGGTAAGAAGGGATTTGTATCTCTCAAAGACATCCTTCCCGCGGCCGTTGATCGAATCGATACCTTGCACCAATCCGACGGCGATATCACCGGTATCTCCACCGGCTACACAGAATTCGACAAGATGATCGCTGGACTGCAGCCGGGTGACCTTGTCATTGTCGCGGGCCGTCCTTCAATGGGTAAGACCACGCTTGCTGTTAACATTGCGGAGAACGCTGCGATCGGTTCGAAAGTACCGACGGCCATTTTTTCGATGGAAATGCCTGCACAACAGCTAGCTTTTCGAATGATTTCATCGCTTGGTCGCGTGGATCAAACGCATTTAAGAACGGGTAACTTTCCCGATGAGGATTGGTCTCGAATCAACACAGCGGTGCAGCTGATGTCCGAGGCACCCATTTTCATCGACGATACGCCGAGTTTATCGCCCGGTGAGATTCGGGCGCGATCACGGCGACTGCAGCGTGAGCATGGGCTTGGACTAATTGTTGTCGACTATTTGCAACTGATGCAGGTGCCAGGTAATAAAGAGAATCGTGCGACAGAGATATCAGAAGTTTCGCGTGGACTTAAGGCGCTCGCGAAAGAAATGTCGTGTCCGGTAATTGCTTTGTCGCAGCTCAATCGTAGTGTTGAACAGCGCCCAGATAAGAAACCTGTTATGTCAGACTTGCGCGAGTCTGGCGCGATCGAACAGGACGCCGATCTCATTCTCTTTATCTATCGGGAAGAAGTTTATAACCAGGATACTCCGCGCAAAGGCATCGCAGATATTGCGATTGCCAAGCAGCGAAATGGGCCTATCGGTGATTTCCCACTGACGTTTGTCGGCCGCTACACCAAGTTTGAAAATTGGGTGCCCGATAGTTATGGAGATTATCCGGACGAAGGATATTCGTAGACGGTCGTGCGCACAGGTTAAAAGAAGAGCCCCATTAAACTCTTTGGCAGTAATATCATCTTACTCGAGTTACCGCAGCATTTATTAGCGAAGGCCTACTACACCTTACTCAGATCAAACAAGGATAATTAGCTAACGACTCGCCATACCACCTGCCCGCGCACCTAAAGGCGTACGCCCCTAAATAAGGTAGATAGGATGAAAGAGCAAATACCCACAAAGCACACCAGCGGAGCCCCAACGCTGGTTAACAACTTTTTGCGTCTGAGGTTGATTACCAAAACGCTACTAACCGTCGGTTTGTGTTGTACGTTGCTGGGTTGTGCAAAAAATCCAGACACACAAGAATCGCCAAAGACCATGATCAATAACGTCAATGTTGTAGATCCAGTGGACGGTCTAATTGCCCAGCAACAGGTGGTGATACAGGAGGATAAAATTGTTTACGTTGGTCCAATCGATAAAATAAAGACTGCGGACTCCGACATAATTATCGACGCCACCGGACAATTTTTAATGCCCGGTCTTTGGGACATGCACGTACATTTTCTGTATGACGAAGCGCTAACAGATACCATGCCTGAGCTGTTTCTGCGCTATGGCGTTACCAGCGTCAGAGATACTGGCGGCGATGTAAAAAAACTCGCTGCACTGCGCGAAGCGCTCAAAGGCATCCCTGCGCCACGCATCTATTTTTCTGGTCCTTTATTAGATGGTGAGTTCGTTATTTATGACGGCAGTGACCCAAGCCGCCCACCACTTGGCGCGAGTGTTCTTAATGCAGAATCGGCGATGAGCACGGTCAGCACCCTCAAAACCGCGGGTGCAGATTTTATAAAAATTTATGAGCTTATAGATCCCGCCACCTATAGTAGTCTTGCGGCTGCCGCAAAAGAATTTGATATGCCCATTGCTGCCCATGTCCCACTAATGATGACTGCGGATATAGCTGGTCCAATAGCAGGCTCCATGGAACACTTACGCAACATTGAATTGGCCTGCGCTGTGAACTGGCAAGAACTGCTTACGCAACGACAAGCAGCAATAGCAGGGTTTACTGAAGGGCTGGGCTACACATTGCGCAGTGACCTCCATAGTGCCCAACGCATTCCAGCAATTAACGCCTATGACGAGACGCGCTGCAATGAAGTATTGGATACGCTAACAAATACTATTCAGGTACCTACCCTACGCCTAAATACAATACTGATGCTTAAGCCGTTTGAGCGACCAGATTGGCCAAGTGCCGCAACTGCCCTGCCACAAAAAGTGCTGGAAAACTGGCAAGCTAGTATTGCCATGCTCGACGCCAACAATCTGAGCATTGATCATACATTCGCCAATTGGAGTCAATTTCTAATTGCCAGATTATTAGAGCGAGGCGTACCCATTGGCGCTGGTACTGACGCACCCATCGGCTTTGGCATTCCTGGCTATAGCTTGCATACAGAACTGGAGTTGCTGGTAGCTGGCGGTATGAGCACGAGGCAGGCCATTTATGCAGCTACAGTGACCCCTGCCAAATTCTTGGGATTAGAAGATACTATGGGCCAAATTAAAGCGGATATGGCGGCAGACTTAGTCTTGCTAAGCGAAAATCCATTGGAAAATATCGAGCACAGCAGATCGATCATCAATGTGATGTCTAGAGGCTTATGGGTTGAATGACGTCACGACCGTATTCGAGTTAAAGAAAAGCAAACTTAAAGGCGAATACTAAGGCTATGAAACCCACTGCTGAAGGTACCTCTTTCACTCTGCCGGCTAGAAGCTTAATCAAGGCATAACTTATAAAACCAATGCCTATACCGTCGGCGATGGAAAAGCTAAACGGCATCATCAGTGCTGTAACGATCGCCGGAGTTGATTCGGTAATGTCGGGCCAATCAATTTCAATCAAACTCTGAGCCATAGACGTGGAAACAAATAATAAAGCTGCGGCGGCGGCGTAACTTGGAATGCTTTGGGCCAGTGGCGCCAACACTAGCGATAAAATGAAGGCGATGGCGATGACAACTGCGCTGAGTCCAGTACGGCCACCACTTTCCACGCCAGCGGCGCTCTCAATATAACTGGTAGTGGAAGAGGTTCCGAGTAGGGCCCCAACCGCTGTAGAGCTCGAATCGGCGAGCAAAGCTTTGCTTAGTCGCGGTAAATTGCCTGATGCGTCCATTAAATTGCCTCGTGTGGCTACGCCAACCAAGGTGCCAGCGGTATCAAATACGTCTACAAGCAGCATTGTCAGAATTACGCTGAGCATGGATATGTCCAGGGCCGCCCGAATATCGAGCTGAAAGAATACGGGGGCCGCCGACGGCGGCGCGGCAACTATGCCCAAGAAGTCTGCTTCGCCAGCGCCCCAACTAACAAGCGATATCAGTAGGACTCCCAAAATGATTGCACTTCGATAACCGTTGGATGCGAATGCAGTGATCGCGAAGAAACCACCAAGCGCCATAAATGCTGGGAAAGAAAGTAGATCGTCTAAGGCAATAAGGGTCGAAGCATTGGCGGTAATAATTCCAGCGTTTTTCATCGCGACGAACGCAAGGAAGAAGCCGATACCAGCGGTCATCCCTAATTTAAGATTTTTGGGTATTGAATTGATTAGCCATGCTCTAACGGGGAGAAAGCTGATAATTAGAAACAACGCTCCAGAAAGGAAAACCGCACCAAGTGCTGTCTGCCATGGGTGGCCTGAGCCGATTACTACTGCGTAGGTGAAGAAAGCATTTTGCCCCATCCCCGGGGCGAGTCCGATGGGATAATTCGCCACTACACCCATAACTAGTGAACCTAGCGCAGCCGCGCAACAGGTCGCCACAAACACGGCTTCGAAATCCATGCCTGCGTCGCCAAGGATTAATGGGTTTACCACCGTGATGTAAGACATGGCTAGGAATGTGGTGACTCCTGCGATAATTTCACGACCAATAGTTGTACCGTTTTTTGTTAGGCCAAAATATTCATCTAGGACGCGTTGCATATAGGAGCCTTAATATGACGTTGGTTTGATTGAGTTTATAGAGTGTGATGAAACTCACGCCTTGTGAGTAAGTTCCAGCCTAACAGAGGCTGGCGAGTATCGCGCGTGGTGGAGTCTAGTTAGGCATTGATGCGATTATTAACTGCAATTCCAGACGCGGAGTTATCGGGCATTATCAACTCCAAACCGGCTGATTCTAGTAAATTGATTACGATGAAGATAAATCAATATCGCTTTTCTCAATAATATGGAATTGGATCTTTTATACAATACCGGCGCTGTAAGCAGTGTTATCATTGACTTTATTAGGTTTGCGTGAATTTAATAATAATTAAAGTACGATTCTTGCTTGGGTCGATCGTAGCTTTAGTAAGCGCTTATTAAAGTAAAGGCTTACGTTCGCTTCCGTCGATTCATTGCCAGTCCTGTACTCCTTCTGACTCATATATAGCTTCTTGGAAGTCTAAAATCGTGCCAAAGGCCAAAATTGCCTATCTTTGTACCGAATGTGGGGCCCACTGTGTCAAATGGGCTGGCCAGTGCCCCGACTGCGGTTCCTGGAACACGATGACCGAGACGAGAATTGCTGCGCCAGTGATAAGTGCTGGCGTGTCATCGACGACTCTTGAAGATCTGCCAGACGATATTGATTATCGACACGCGACCGGATTCGAAGAGCTGGACCGAGTACTCGGTGGCGGCCTTGTGCCCGGTGCTGTCGTATTGCTAGGCGGTGATCCAGGTGTTGGCAAATCCACTTTATTACAGCAGGCATCAGCGCATCTGATGCAGGATGTCCCGGTGTGCTATGCGACGGGCGAGGAATCCTTGCGTCAAATTGGACAACGCTCGCTGCGTCTCGGCCTCGATGCGTCTGCAATGAACTTGCTCGCAGATACATCGATTGAAAACGTGCTGTCTCAAGCGCGCAAATGTCAGGCTCGTGTATTGATCATAGATTCCATGCAGACCATGACAAGCGAAGGACTCACGTCTGCGCCGGGATCTGTTGCTCAGCTGCGCGATGGTGTTGGTAAGATTGTGCAGTTTGCAAAAAACAATGATGTTGCGGTGTTTATCATTGGGCACGTTACCAAGGAAGGAGCGATCGCTGGCCCTCGTGTTGTCGAACACATGGTTGATACCGTTCTCTATTTTGAAAGTGATCCGGCCAGTCGCTATTCCATAATTCGATCTGTCAAGAATCGATTTGGTGCCAGCGGCGAAATGGGCGTTTTCGCCATGACCGAGACTGGCTTTCTCGAGGTGAGTAACCCATCGGCTATTTTTTTGTCGCGCGAATCCGTTGACGAGCCAGGCAGCGTTGTGTCGGTAGCGTGGGAGGGCAGTCGACCTTTGCTGGTTGAAATTCAGGCACTGGTTGCTGACAGCAATAGCAACTATGCGAAACGACTTGCCCAAGGTGTAGATCAAAATCGTCTGGCGCTGTTATTGGCCGTATTACAACGTCACGGATCATTATCCGTCACTGATGAGGACGTCTTTGTTAACGTCGTCGGCGGCTTGCGAATAAACGAAACAGCGGTCGATTTGCCGACCGTTTTAGCGATTGTCTCCAGCTTCCGGGATCGCGCGGCGCCGGAGCGTTTGGTTTGCTTTGGTGAAATCGGATTGGCTGGCGAAATTCGACCTGTGCGATTCGGTACCGAGCGAATCGCAGCTGCAGCGAAGCAGGGATTCACTCGCGCTATTGTCCCGCAGGGTAATGTGCCGAAAAGTCCTCCCAAAGGTATTGAGATCGTCGGGGTTCGCCGACTCAGTGACGCGCTGGACGATGCGTTCTAAACCGCTCTACTCGGACTTGGAGCCTGGCTTTATGCGTACCCCTATTCGAACGGACCGGATTCGATTGTCATCGGATTCGACGATCTCGATCGGGTAGCCATCTATTTCCAGGCAGGCCAAAGGTTCAGGAATTGTTTCCAGTAGTTCGACTATGAGTCCGTTCAAGGTCTTTGGGCCATCGCTAGGGAGTACCCAGCCTTGCGAGCGATTGAGCTCACGAATGTTTGCCGTGGCGTCCACCAAAAACGTGTTAGGGCTATCACGTACGACGTCACTCTCGTCGTCCGATGGGTCCGTCGTGAACTTGCCGACGATTTCCTCAAGAATATCTTCTAGTGTGATAATTCCCTGAATATCACCGTATTCATCGACGACCAGCGCAATGCGCTCACGCCGTCTTTGAAATTGTACGAGTTGCGTACTCAGCGGCGTCCCCTCGGGAACGAAGTACGGCTCAGTCAGCAATTCCAGCAAAATCTCCCTACTGAAGCTCCTACTTGAGGTATTGGCGAGGTGCCGCAAGTGCAGCATGCCGACGACTTTGTCGATATTGTCCTGGTACACGGGAAGACGCGTATGTTGGCTATCGGCGATAGTCGTTTCGATTTCGCGGTCGTTGTCGTCGAGGTCGATTCCGATAATTTCGTTATGTGGAACCATGACGTCGTCGACGGTGACCTTTTCGAGATCAAGAATACTTAGCAACATTTGTCGATAGCGCGATGATATCCGGGTGCTCGCTTCGTGCACAACGGTGCGCAACTCCTCGCGATTTAATGAGTGCAGGTCATCTCCCTTGTCGCGAACACCGAGCAGGAACAGGACGCCATTGGATGCCACATTCGTCAGCCACACAATGGGGTAGGTAATTTTTAATAACGGGTAGTAGATCATCGCCGCAGGAAGCGCCAATCGTTCCGGGTTCAATGCAGCCAGCGTTTTTGGTGCCGCTTCCGCAAAAATGATCACAGTCAACGTAAGGATGCCAGTGCCGATCGCGACTGCTGGCTCACCACCGAGATCAAGTGCGATCAACGTGACGAGGGCGCTTGCTGAAAAATTGACGAGATTGTTGCCCAGAAGGATAAGGCCAATTAGCCGGTCGGGTCGCTTTAGTAGCTGTTCGGCAAGTCTCGCGCTGCGGCTTCCCGCACGGACCTTATGGCGCAAATGATACCGATTGAGGCTCATCAATGCTGTTTCCGAGCCCGAGAAAAACGCAGAAAGCAGCAACAGCACTACGAGCAGGCTGATAAGTCCTGCCAGTGGCATATCACTGCCCAATAGTAGGGTCACTCCAAGTCAGATTATACGAATCAAGTTCTGGCATTTGTTAGCTCCAGCTTCGACCGAGAGCTTGCTCCAGGATCAACCTGACACCAAAATACGCAATGCACAGCAACACGAAACCGCTGAGATAAAGCTCGATAGCTCGTCGGCCGCGCCAGCCTGCATAGAAGCGTCCGGCTAATAATGTACCGAAAACAAAGAGCGCCAGTAATGAGAATGCCGTTTTATGCGCGAGATGTTGAGCAAATAAATTGTCGATGAACGTTAGTCCGGACAATATTGATACGGCGAGACCAGCAAACCCGATGGCCGTAATACCGAAAAGTAATTTCTCGGTTGTCTCCAATGGGGCGAACAGGCTGCTGGCTGCGGAAAGATTGCCAGCGTGCAGGCGCTTTTCCTGCATCATCGCGTAAACAGCGACGATCGCGCCAACATTCAACAAGCCGTAAGATATTAAGGAGATGAGAATGTGGGACCG
>JABIQN010000010.1 GCA_018699395.1 Gammaproteobacteria bacterium | reverse complement strand
GTAGAAGGCGAGATTTCCAACCTTTCCAGGCCTGCATCCGGCCATATTTACCTGAGCTTGAAGGATGATTCCGCACAAATCAGTGCTGCCTGGTTCCGCCAGCGCCAGCGCGCGCCAGCGATCGGCTTCAAAAATGGCGACCGCGTACTGGCTTTTGGTCGTGTTAGTTTGTATGAGGCTCGCGGTAATTATCAATTAATTATTGAAGAATTGGAGCCCGCCGGCGAGGGCGTTCTAAAACGCCGTTTCGATGCACTCAAATTCAAATTAGCCAACGAGGGCTTATTTGATGAGGATCGCAAGCAAGCTTTGCCGAGCCTGCCGACGCGAATCGGGATCATCACGTCAGCGAGCGGCGCGGCCGTCAGCGATGTGCTGAGTATTCTCGGGCGTCGCTTCCCAGCGGTACCGGTAGTTATATATCCAGCTGCTGTGCAAGGAGATGCGGCACCTGGCGAATTATTGAGCGCGTTGTCCATAGCTGTTCGCAGAAATGAATGCGACGTACTGATTCTATGCCGTGGCGGTGGATCCATTGAAGACCTTTGGGCATTCAACGACGAGATACTGGCTCGTGCTATATCAGACTGCGCTCTTCCTATCATCAGTGCTGTGGGACATGAAATTGATTTTACGATTGCCGACTTCGTAGCCGATGTGCGAGCGCCAACGCCGTCGGGTGCTGCAGAAATCGTCGTGCCAAACCAAGACGACTGGCTTCGACAGATTTCGGGCATCGCGATACGCATTGCGAGAGTTGGACGGCGTGCATTGGAAGACACAGCACAAGAACTCGATTGGCTGGGTCGACGATTGGTCGCCAGTAGCCCGGCCGCAACGCTGCAGCGCCAACGTCAGAGTCTTCGCGAGCAAGGTGGTCGACTTAATTCCGCTATGCGACAGCAGTTACTGGAACAAAAGAGTAAGTTGCAGAGTGTTACCAGCGAGTTGATGGCTCTGTCACCCGCGCTGTCTGTGCAGCAATCAATTACGAATCTTCAGCGGCTTCGGCAGCGCCTCACGACGTCAGTGCAGAATCCAATATCTGATGCGAATCATAAGATTGCTCTTCTTGGCAGAGCGTTGAATTCTGTCAGCCCCCTCGCAACGCTCGATCGGGGCTACGCTATTGTGAAAGCCAGCGACTCCGACAAAGTGCTTTTGAGTACCTCGGAAATGAAAGCCGGAGACGACATTCGAGCACACTTATCCCGAGGAGAGTTCGTTGCAACCGTTAAAAAAGTGACCAGGGATGATTAGTCGATATGCGCTTTATTTTGTATTGCTTAGTCTAGCCGGGCTCACCATGGCCACTGAGGAATCGCTGCGGCCCGGCGGAATTGCCATCGTTAAAGTCGGCTCTACCGACTCTCCTCAACCCACAGCGTTATTTGACAACAAGCCTGTGATGGTTATCCGCCGTGACGAGCATTGGTATGCAGTCGTCGGAATTCCCCTTAGCGTAAGCCCTGGCGAAATAACGATCGTTGCGGATGGCATCGAGAAGACGATTTCGATTGGCAGTCACGCCTATCGCGAGCAGCGGCTAACGATCGAGAACAAGGCTCAGGTCAACCCAGACAAGGAACAGTTGGATCGAATTTTCGGTGAGCGCAAGATTATCAATGCTGCCTTGAATAATTTCCGCAGTATTGCGCTCGATGGCGTTTCATTGGCGGCACCGGTTGCCGGCCCGCACAGCTCTAGCTTCGGCTCGCGTCGTTTTTTCAATAATCAGCCCCGCTCACCGCACTCCGGCATGGATATTTCTGCCAACATGGGTAGCCCCATCACCGCCCCTCGCGACGGAATTGTCACCGCTACCGGCAATTATTTCTTTAATGGCAATACAGTCATCATTGATCACGGGCAGGGGTTCGTAACTATGTACTGCCATTTAAGCGCGTTGAATGTCGAAGTAGGCGATGAGCTTATTATAGGTGATGTGATTGGCGCTGTCGGGGCCACTGGGCGTGTAACCGGGCCGCATCTGCATTTTGGGACGTATTTGAACGGGGCGGCGGTTGACCCTGGGATTTTTATTGATTGATGATTTGTTGTTGGTTCGCGACTACAGATTGCGGCCTTAGGCTGCTCCTATATTAGTCGCAGCATTCGAAGAATTCGCAGATCACCGGGCGAAACGCGTCCATATCCACCAGAAACGAGTCATGACCACGGATGCAATCCAGCTCAACTAGCCGGGTGTCGCTGCAAGCGCTTGAGATACCGTTTGCAAGTTCTCGCTGTTGCTCAATGGGAAATAATATATCGGTCCTGACGCCGATAACCAGCGCCTGATCCAATTGGAGTCGCTTGAATCCCGCTGCTAACGAACCGCCATACTCTGCAAGATCAAACAAATCGGATGCATGCGATAGATAAAGATAGCAATTGGGATCAAAAGCGCCGCTGAATGTGTTGGCGTGATTTTCGAGATAGGACTCAACCGAAAACTCCGCAACAAATTGGTCTTCAATTCGGGCGTGGTCAGTCGATCGCTCGCGTCCGAATCTTTGTGTCCACTCTTCCGCCGAGCGGTAGGTAATCATTCCTAACTTTCGTGCCAGGCGTTGCCCAGTCATGGGTGGACTGCCCAGATCGTAGTTACCCTTTTGCCATTTTACGTCCGACCGAATCATTTCGCGCTGCAAAGAGCGAACTGCGATCGAAAACGGCAACGCTCGTGTGGCGGACGAAATAGAAACAAAGCGATTCACAGTATTAGGATGACGCACACAGTAGGCGAGACCACTCATACCGCCCATTGAACAGCCTATCACCGTGTGTAGGCATTCGATGTTCAAATGCTGAACGACCAGATGGGCCGCCTCGGCAACGTCCTCCAGTGCAAGTACGGGGAAAGTCAGACGATAGCGTTCGCCTGTCTCCGGATTAATGGACGCAGGTCCCGTAGAGCCGAAACAGCTGCCCAATGAGTTAACGGAAATGACGAAGTATTTATCTGTATCAATCGGTAGCCCGGAACCGATCATATCTTCCCACCATCCCGGAGACATATCGCCCTCCGAAGAGGCTGCATGCGCCGATGGTGACAAACCACTGAAAATCAATATGGCATTGTCTTGAGCCGCATTTAATTCACCCCACGTTTCGTAGACCACCGTAGGTGACTTTAGATGGCCTGAACGGTGCATGCGAAAATTTCCGTCAAACGTGTACGACTTTAGAGCTGTAGTCATTTCTTATCCTTCTTCATCAGGCGTTTGCGTTTGCGCTCCTGTCGGGGTGTCAACGTATTGCGTCGCCCCGCATAAGGGTTCTTGCCCTTCTTGAATGCCAATCGCACTGGCGTACCCTTGAGTTTAAACACTTTTCTGAATCGATTGATCAGATATCGCCGATAAGAATCCGGCAGATGCTCAGTTTGGTTGCCATGAATAACGATAACTGGGGGGTTTCGCCCACCTTGATGCGCATAGCGAAGTTTAACTCGACGACCACGAACCAGCGGAGTTGGATGCGCCATAAGAGCACTTTCCAACTCCTGCGTGAGTTCGGTCGTGGACATATCGCGCATCGCTGCTGCATACGCGCGTTCGACAGCCGGTAAGAGATCGCCAACTGCGGTCCCATGCAGCGCCGAGATCGTCATTCGTTCTGCGAAATCCAGAAACGGCAGGCGACGCTCGAGATCGTCACGTACTTTCTTGCGAGCATCAGAAGAAAGTCCGTCCCATTTGTTCGTAACAACAACGAGCGCGCGGCCGCGCTCCATCACAAGACCGAGTAAGCTGACGTCTTGCTCAGTAACACCCTCGTGAGCATCCAATACCGAAATCACAACTTCAGCCTGCTCGATCGCCTGCAGCGCTTTTACAATACTGAATTTCTCAATCGTCTCGTGTACGCGGGCTTTGCGACGAATGCCCGCGGTGTCGATCAGGACGTACTTTCGATCGTTGCGCTCAAACGGCACGGAAACGCTGTCGCGCGTGGTCCCAGGTTGATCGAAAACGACCAGACGATCTTCGCCCAGCAATCTATTGATGAGGGTTGATTTGCCGACGTTCGGCCGTCCGATTACAGCGATTCTTAGCTCATGATCCTCGTCGGGCTCCTCGATCGGTTCTTCGAGTCCCTCCTTATCTGGTTCGTCAATTAACTCTTCGTTCCATATTTCGTCAGCAACTTCCGGCGCTTCCTTGGGTATAAAAGAGCTTAGGATGTCATCCATGAGTGCGTTAATGCGATCGCCGTGAGCGGCTGACACTGCGATGGGATCGCCCAGACCAAGGGTATGAAATTCGCTATTGGCGATGGCGGCATTAAGGCCTTCCGCTTTATTAACGGCTAACCATGTTTGTTTCGCGTGCCGGCGAGCGAGGTCAGCGACATGTTGATCTGCCGCAGTGAGGCCACTCCGCCCGTCAACCATAATGATTGCAACATCAGCTTCTTGAAGGGCAATAATGGTCTGTTCAACCATCGCTTCTTCGATACCCTCTTCGCCACCTGCAACACCACCGGTATCGATAACGAGATAGGGAATGGGACCTAGTTTTCCGAAACCGTAATTTCGATCACGAGTCAAGCCTGGGCAGTCGGCGACGAGCGCGTCGCGCGAACGCGTCAGCCTATTGAATAATGTGGATTTACCAACATTTGGTCGGCCAATCAGAGCGATGACAGGAAGCATAATTAAACACCATCAACGCAGGTGGTCAGGAATCGTCTGCGACTGAATTTACATCAGAACCGGAATCGTCAGATTCCTCGGAAATGTCCGGCGCGCTTTGCGTTGGTCGATTCTGTACAACTTCATAAGCACTAACCCTTCCATTGTCGCTCTGCACATAAAGGCGATTTCCCATAACCACTGGATAGCCTGTGATCGCGTCACGGCCGAAACGAACACGTGCAACGGGCTCGCCGCTAAGTCCACTGAAGAAATGCAAATAACCTTCGAAGTCTCCTACAACCACCGCCGTATTGAATGGTACCGGTAGAGTTGGGTCGCGACGTAATAAATCATCATTTCTCCAAATCTCAACACCATTACTACGCTTCAGTGCGATGACTTCGCCGTCATCGAGCGCGGTATAGACGCTATTCCAGTCTGTCGCTACACCAACGTATGAGGATATTTCACGTGACCATAGAACCTGACCGGATTCCACTGCAATCGAAGCAAGGCGTCCCTGATACCCAGTCGCATAAACGTCCTGACCGACAACAGCGATAGCGCCATCAATGTCGGATAAGCGCTCAAGATCCGATCGTCCTGTCGCCAGCGCCAACATCGAGTCCCACTCGATGTCGCCTGTTTCCAGGTTGACCGCTGCCAAGCGGCCGTTATCGAAGCCTGCAATAATCAATGAACCGACCATCAATGGTGACGCTGTACCACGCATCGAAAGCAGCGGCATCGTCTGCTCCATTTCCCAGCGCTGCTTGCCATCAACTCGCGCCAATGCAAGAAGGCGGTTATCAATCGTCTGCACGATCACCGTATCGTCATCGATTAGTGGATGAGCCAGCACCTCACCACCGACGAATTTACGCCACTGCTCTTCGCCGGTTGCGGCGTTGAGGAGGATGACTTCGCCGTCTTTTGACGCCACTGCAACGAATCCCTCATTAACTCCCGGGCCAGCCGAAAGTTCAACCTCGAGGTCCGTCCTCCAACGCGGATTCCCAGTGTCCGGGTCCATTGCCAAGACTTTGCCATCTTGGCTCGCGGCATACATCAGATTGCCATCGCCGACCGGACGCAAACCAACCAACAGATAATCCGACGCGCCACCAACCTTGGTGCTCCATACTTTTTTGATCTGTAACTTGGAATCAAACTTGACCAGAATTTTTGGTTCGGCTTCTTCGTCCTTCTCGGTATCAAAGAACTTATTAACAACACCGCAACCGGACAGCAACGCTGTCGCCATAAGCAACCCAACGGGACCAACCAATCGCCGCAATATATTCATTCGGCATCCTCAGGTTCGGTAGCGTCTGCTTCGACCGCTTCTTTGGTTTCTGGTTCAGCCGTTTCATCTGCTACGGGTTCTATCTCCGGCAGATCTAGCGCTTTCCATTGCACCAACTGTTGATCGACCGCACCTTGTTGAGATAACGGATTCATTAAAACTTTCTGATAAGCGTCCGCAGCTTCGGCCGTTCGACCAAGCATAGTATAAGCGTCGCCAAGGACTTCGCCGAATACCACAGAAAACGCATCACTTTCTTCACCGGTCAGGAGGTTAACGACCTCCTCGGCTTTGTCCTGATACAGGTAGATGCGAGCCAGACGTAATCGGGCCACGCCTTTTAACTCGTCATCCCCGTTTCCGTCGACTACGCCGCGGAGCGCGTCTGCCGCATCTTGGTCACGATTCTTATCCATGTAAAGACGCGCCATCGCAAGACCCGCCTGAGCGACGTAAATCGTATCGCTATAAGATGTCGCGATTTCGATTTCGATTAACTCCGCATCATCTAGCCTGCCAGAAAAGACGTGCTTAACTAGTCTTTCATACGCTGCCGAAGCATCAAGCTGAGACTGCAAAGTCTTGCCCTGATAATAATTGATACCAAACAACAAGCTAGCGCCGATAACGATTCCGCCGATAACGAATGAACCGTATTCCGACCACCAGGATCGCATTTGATTAAGCTGTTCTTCCTCTGATAGATCGTCCACAAAACTGCCCTTAACGTAATTTCTGTTCCAGCGTTGCTGCTAGCTCTTCCAACGCAACATTTGTTTGCTCGCCGGCGCTACGCATTGGTTTAACACCAATGCAGCCGTCGGTAAGCTCTTGCTCGCCCAATATCAACGCAAACTCAGCACCGCTTTTATCGGCACGCTTCATTTGCGACTTAAAACTTCCACCGCCCAGATTCATCTCCACTTTGATTCCGGAAATGGTATCTCGCAACTCTTCTGCTAATCTAAATGCCCGCTCCAGCGTTCCCGAGCCCAGCGCCGCTATATAGACGTCCGCATCGGATGTCGGTACCTCACCACCACATGCCTCATAAAGCGCGACAAAGCGCTCAATGCCCATCGCCCAGCCAATCGCCGTAGTCTCACGTCCACCCAGTTTTTGGACAAGTCCGTCATAACGGCCACCAGAACAAACAGCGCCTTGAGACCCCAGCGCATCTGTAACCCACTCAAAAACTGTGCGGGAATAGTAGTCAAGACCACGCACCAAACGTGGATTGACGGTATACGTCACGCCCGCCGCATCCAACAAAGCCCGAAGCCCGCTAAAATGTGTCGCCGATTCCTCATCTAAGTAATCCAGCATCACTGGCGCTGCTTCAACAATTGCCTGCATGCCCGGATTCTTACTATCGAGGATTCTGAGCGGATTCTGCTCAAGGCGGCGAATACTATCCTCATCCAGCTGATTTTTCACGCTTGTGAAATACTCAATCAACGCATCCCGATAGGAAGCACGCGCTTCGGGCGTCCCCAGTGAGTTGATTTCCAGCTCTATCTTCGATATTCCAAGCTGCTGCCACATGCGGGCACTCATGATAATGAGTTCTGCATCGATGTCGGGGCCTTCGTATCCGATTGCCTCAACATCGAACTGATAAAACTGCCTGTATCGACCCTGCTGCGGTTTTTCATAACGGAACATCGGGCCGGACGTCCACAGCTTCTGCTTTTGATTATGGAACAGGCCATTAGTCATTCCGGCGCGCACCATACCAGCAGTAGCCTCAGGGCGCAGCGTCAGGCTTTCACCATTTCGATCGAGAAATGTATACATCTCTTTCTCAACGATGTCCGTTACCTCACCGATCGAACGCTTAAATAACTCAGTATGTTCAAGCAACGGTAATCTGATTTCTGAATAGCCGTAAGATGCAACAATGCCCTGCACAACCGATTCGAGATACCGGAAGGTACTTGAGGCTTCAGGCAGGATGTCGTTCATCCCGCGGACAGCTCTTGGTTTAGTACTCATGATCCTATGATCGTTAACCTGGCAGTTCTGCCGCGTCGATCCGCGGCGGGAATGTCGAACGACGTACCATTGACCACGAGGATCACATTAGCAGCGTCGCCCAATAAGACGTTGAATGGTGATTCGCCGGATAGGTTAACGGTGCGACCAGACCTACCGAGATCGAAGAAAAGACGGCGTCCGCTGGCATCCGAAATCTCGGTCCAGCAATCCCCAGAATAAGTAATGCTGAGCTGCATCTCAGATGCATCAGCAGTATTTACTGCCTCTGCAACCGGCTCCGATACAGTGGCGACTTCTGGTTCATCTTCTACAACATCGACCGTGTTGTCAGAACTCTCTATGCTCGAGTCGACCTCTCCCTCTGGCTTATCTGTGATGGGCAGTGGTGCAATCTCTCCAGTGACTGGTCGTACTAGCTCAGTGTCATGGTTCGTAAACCACCAATACGTTGCTACTACTGCTCCCGCGATAACCGTAATCGCCACGATCCAAGGTCCAGGCGAAATAGTCCGACGTGGTTTACTCCACGACGTTATGACTAGCGGTGCATCACTTGCGCGAGTTAGTTGATAGTAATCGGCCATAACGTCAGCCTCATCAACCTTGACTAACTGTGCGTACTTTCTGAGGTATCCCTTGACGAACACGGGTGCATCTAGCACGTCAAATTCATTACGCTCCAGAGCGCGTACCTTGTGCTCGTCCAGATGTAACTCTTTGGCAATGTCGAGCACACCTATCTGCGAGTCACGACGAGCCTCCGCCAGTCGCTCGCCTGCCATTAGCTCAATCGCCTCGTCAGCGACCGTCTCTTTGTCGAGGTTTCCCGTCTCGTCACCCATTACCCGGAGCCTAGAACCTTCATCAGAAAAAAACAAATAGCGCTCAATACTATTAGATTACTCTTTTTCATACTGATGAAAGCCTTATATCGCTGTGTCCATTCGGTTTTTCCGGAGATGTCTTCGGTGCAATGATCTTCTTTCCTAGCGGTTTCTTGATTCGGTCGCTGACTTTCCCAGCCAGCTGTCCGCAAGCAGCGTCGATATCGTCACCACGCGTCTTGCGCGTCGTCGCAATGAGTCCACGTTCCCGTAGCCTATCCTGAAAGTGTCGTATGGTTTCCACAGACGAGCGTTTGAATTCAGTTCCAAAGAACGGGTTGAAAGGGATCAGATTCACTTTCGCTGGCTTGCCCTTAAGAAGGCTGGCCAACTGATTCGCATGTGCAATTGAATCATTCACTCCACGCAGCATGACGTATTCGAACGTGATAAATCGCTTCGAGCGCTTTTCGGCATATTGCCAACAGGCCTCGAGAAGTGTGTTGATCGGATGAAGCTTGTTGATGGGTACGATTTGATCACGCAAATCGTCACTTGAAGCATGTAAGGATACCGCTAGAGCAACATTGCAATCGTCGGCCAGTTTGTTGATGTGCGGAACAATCCCCGAAGTGCTCACCGTCACCCGACGACGCGACATACCATAAGACCAGTCCGATACCAGTAACTCAAGCACTGACACTACGTTTCGATAATTGGCCAATGGCTCGCCCATACCCATGAAAACGACATTGGTTACCGCGGGTTCGTCATTACTGCGTCGGGGCAGCTCGCGAATCGCGTGACGTACCTGGCCGATAATCTCGGCACTTGAGAGATTTCGGTTAAAACCTTGAGCCCCCGTTGCACAAAACGAGCAGTCCAGTGCACAACCGACCTGCGATGAAATGCACAACGTTCCTCGATCAGACTCCGGGATAAATACGGTTTCGACGGCCTGTCCGGAACCGCTCGAGAACAGCCACTTGATGCAACCATCCTTTGAATTATGTCTGGCTTGCACCATTGGCGAGATAATCTCAGCGTCCCCCTTAAGCTGGCTACGCAGTGATTTTGAAAGGTCAGTCATTTCGTCAAAATCATCGCAGTCGCGCTGATAAATCCATTGCATAATTTGTTGTGCACGAAATGGTTTTTCCGATCTCGCAACAAGAAACTGCTCGAGATCACCTTGCGACAATCCGAGCAGGTTCGTTTTCGTTGCGATAGTGGTCACGTCAGATTCCGCTTAGCGGGTTCTCGGGCAGACGCCGTCGTCGCCAAAGAAGTAAGCTATTTCAACAGCAGCCGTTTCTGTCGCGTCTGAGCCGTGGCAAATATTCTCTTCGATGCTCGCAGCAAAGTCGGCGCGGATGGTACCCGCATCGGCATCAGCTGGGTTCGTCGCTCCCATGAGGTTACGGTGTTTTGCTACCGCCTTATCACCGCTCAGGGCCGACACCAATACAGGGCCGGACGTCATATAGCTAACCAGATCATTAAAGAATGGACGTTCGCTATGAACAGCATAGAAACCTTCTGCTTGCTCTTTGCTGAGGTGCAGCATACGCGCAGCAATAATTTCGAGATCGGACTTCTCAAATCGGCCATAAATTTCT
>JABIQN010000097.1 GCA_018699395.1 Gammaproteobacteria bacterium | reverse complement strand
TTTAGGCAATGCCTCCTATTGGGTTTTTTCCTGACGCCTGTTATGGCTGTTGGACAAGCCCCTGATTTTGAAGAAATGCTTGAAGCTGCTGATCAGGGGGATGCAATCGCCCAATACAATCTTGGCATCATGTATCAAAATGGCGAAGGTGTGCCTGAAGACGATATAGAGGCGGTAAAATGGTATCAACTAGTTGCTGATAAAGGGTATGTAATCGCCCAAAACAATCTTGGCGTCATGCATTACAGGGGTCAAGGCGTACCTGTTAATTATGTAACAGCGTATGCGTGGTGGAATATCGCTTCAGCCTCTGGAGATGAAGCTGCGAGTGGTAATCGGGCAATCGTAGAAGAGCAAATGACCTCCGCCCAAATTGCCAAAGCACAAAAACTTTCGACAAAGATCTTTGACAGGGTTCAGCAGGGGAATTGATAATTTCAAGCAGATGAAAAAGCTAACTAACAAACTCTTAAACAGTAAGTGGACAGCAGTAAATCCAAAAAACAAAGAAAAGCACTTCATAGTAACAAGCGTAGATTACGATGAGGGCGGTGTAGTTCTTTCTTGTATATTAGAAGCAGTCTTTACCAAAAGAGAGCAAGCTATAGATTGGAAAAGTCTAAGGGATGGGCAAGTTTGGAAGCAGGGATGGCTTTCAGGAACGGAAAACTAGTCGAAGAAAACCCGCATGCCTCTGGCTGCGCGGGGCAAAAATATTACTGTCAGAGGTATTTTGGGTAAAGCGAAAATCGAGCTTATTCTGACTTATCATCACTACTGGGCGCGGCATCACCGTCAGCGGCCTGTTCACTTTTGATTCGCTCGTAAATTTCTTCCCGATGAACGGCAACATCTTTCGGTGCATTGATCCCTATCCGGACCTGATTTCCCTTGACCCCGAGCACCGTAATCGTGACATCGCTTCCGATCATTACTGTCTCGCCCGCTTGTCGCGTCAGAATCAGCATGACTTACTCTTCTGCCTGATAGGGCAATGCCCTGTTCTTATGCACATGCTAACCCCTAACCTGTTGTAATAATTAATTATTTTCGTTCTCATATAGAATTTGAAACGCAAGATCATCTCAGTTGTTCCGCCACCCATGCCGCCACAGATTCGAGCGCTTGATCAAGAGCCGCAACATCTACTCCACCGGCTTGCGCAAAATCGGGCCGTCCACCGCCTTTGCCCCCAATTTGCTCAGCGATAGGTTTAATGAGCTCACCTGCTTTAATTTTGTCGATATTGTCTTTGGTCACACCGGCGGCCAGATGCACTCGATCGCCATTGACGGAACCCAAGACCACAATTGCACTACCCAGTTTATCCTTAAACTTGTCGACCGCGGCCCTCAGGGTCTTGGCATCAGTGCCGTCCATGCGGCCTACCATCACCTTAATGCCCGCAATTTTCTGGATACCATCGGTTAAATCAGCGCCACTTCCTATGATCAGTGCCTGCTTCGCGGCCGCCAGTTCTTTCTCAAGTTCCTTGTTGCGGTTCAATAATTGTTTAACGCGCGACGCGGCGAGACCGGGTCGTGTCTTTAAGAGGCCCGCCAGATCATCGAGTCGTTGTTGATTCGTGTCGACCCAATCCAACGCGCTTTTTCCTGTTACGGCCTCGATGCGACGTACGCCAGAAGCAACGCCGCCTTCAGAGGTAATCTTGAAAGCGCCGATGTCTCCAGTGCGATCAACGTGCGTTCCGCCACACAGTTCCACCGAGAAATCACCAAATCTCAGCACTCGAACTGTGTCGCCATACTTTTCACCGAATAAGGCCAACGCACCTGCATCGATAGCTTCATCGTAAGTCATTAACTCTGTAACAGTTGCGGTGTTGTTTCGGATCTCGACATTCACGATATCTTCAATGTCTTGAATCTGCTGTGGCGTCACTCGTTCGTAATGTGAGAAGTCGAAACGCAGTCGATCCGGTGCAACGAGCGAGCCTTTCTGCGTCACGTGGTCACCCAATACCTGCTGCATAGCGGCGTGCATCAGATGCGTCGCTGTATGATTAAGGCGAATAGCCTGCCGGCGCTCGGCGTCTACAACTGCTTCGACAGCGTCGCCAACTTTAAATTCGCCCTGCTCGACAGCACCGAAATGAATATTCGCTTTACCGCTTTTCTGGGTATCCAGAACGGAGAATAGTTTGCCGTCCGAAACTAGGATGCCTGTGTCGCCGATCTGGCCGCCACTTTCCGCATAAAACGGAGTGGCAGATAGAATGATGATGCCCTCTTCGTCGGCCTGTAGTGAATCGACCGATTCATCACCCTTGTATAAGGCGACAATCTCGCTCGCAGCGTCGGTACCATCGTAGCCTAGGAATTCGGTCTCAGCATTCGTCTTTAAGGAATCTGTAGCGGCACTGCCAAACTTGCTGGCAGCGCGCGCGCGTTCACGCTGCTGACCCATAGCCGTCTCGAAACCGTCATGATCAATTGTCAGGTCGCGTTCGCGGGCGATGTCCGCTGTCAGATCAATTGGAAAGCCGTAGGTGTCGTACAACTTGAATACGACTGCACCCGGTATTTGCTCACCTTTCAATTCTGAAATGGCCGACTCGAGGATTTCCATGCCCTGATCCAGAGTCTCCGCGAAACGCCGCTCTTCCTTTTGTAATACTTTCTCAACGTGCGCCATTGCTTTCACAAGCTCCGGATACGCATCGCCCATTTCTTTTGCAAGCGGCGCAACAAGTTTGTGGAAAAACGGCTCGTCGGTGCCAAGCTTTTTACCATGGCGGACAGCGCGACGAATGATCCGACGCAGAACATAGCCCCTGCCCTCATTGCCTGGTAGGACACCATCAACAATAAGGAATGAACAGGCACGAATGTGATCGGCGATAACATTGAGTGAACTTGAGCCGTCTTTCTCGACACCAAGCACATCAACGATAGCCGTGATCAGGTTCGCGAACAGATCAATATCGTAGTTAGTGTGGACGCCTTGCATGACTGCAGCGATGCGTTCGAGGCCCATGCCCGTATCAACGGACGGCTTAGGCAATGCCGTCATCTCTCCGTTTGCCGAGCGATCGAACTGCATGAAGACAAGATTCCAGATCTCAACATAGCGATCGCCGTCTTCGTCTGGCGATCCAGGTGGGCCGCCCGGTATGTCCGCACCGTGATCGTAAAAAATCTCCGAGCAAGGGCCGCAGGGACCGGTATCACCCATCGCCCAGAAGTTGTCTTTGGCACTCAAACGTGAAAAACGCTTGGGATCGACCTTCATCTCGTTTAGCCAGATATCGGCTGCTTCCTCATCGTCTTCGAAGACAGTGATCCACAGTTTCTCCGGTGCCAAACCGAGCGTTCCCGTCAGAAAATCCCAACCGTATTGAATCGCTTCACGCTTGAAGTAATCTCCAAAACTGAAGTTTCCGAGCATCTCAAAGAATGTGTGATGCCTCGCGGTATAACCCACATTTTCAAGGTCGTTATGTTTGCCGCCAGCTCTTACACAACGCTGCGAAGATGTCGCCTTATTATAGTTGCGCTCCTCGTCACCAAGGAACACGTCCTTGAATTGAACCATGCCTGCATTGGTAAACAAGAGTGTCGGGTCATTGCCAGGCAACAGGGGGGAGCTCGCAACGATCTCATGATCGTTCTCACGGAAAAATTCCAGGAATGCCTGGCGCAGCTCATTACTCGTCATCGATGCCATCTAGCGTATGGTAACGGCTAAAACGCCGATTGGATATGGTCCTGCTCGAATCCGCGGTACTGCAAGAAGCGCATCTGCTTCGCCTTAGCTTTGAAGTCCTTGGGTTTACTCGCGCCGAACTTTCGGAACCGTACATTGAGCGCCAAACCATGCCAATCGGCTGCTGACTCATCAATAGCCATCTCAGTCACCGCATCGCTGATTCCGCGTTGACTCAAATCGAGGCGAATACGTACCGGGCCCTTACCTTGATTGATGCGTGATTGAACAAAGGCCTCGGCGAATCGATCATCGCTTTGTAGGCCTTCGCTGGTGAGCGCTACTACCGCTGCCTCTACGATCTTTCGAATATAGCCTTTATCTGCAAGCTTCTTGATGAGTTCAGCTTGGCCGTATTCACGACGAGCCAGAAAATCCATTGCCTTCTTGCGCGCTTCTTTCGGGCACGAAAAACGATCTTCCCCCTCATCTGCGAGAAGATCACTAATTTCTTCGTGTAACTCCATGTCGCGTATAGAACGCGCTCCTATGACACACAAGGGTATATAAAAAGCCGCCCTTACGAGGCTTCTTTGGCCGCAGGCTCTGCTTCGGCATCATCTGTAAGCTTAGGGACATCCGGAACGGCTACGACGGGTGGCGGCATCAAGATGGCACGAACTCGTTTTTCAATCTCGTCGGCCATATCAGGATGCTCTTTCAAAAACTCGCTGGCATTGTCTTTGCCCTGCCCGATACGATCGTCGCCATAGCTGTACCACGAACCCGCCTTATTAACGATGTCGTTCTGTACGCCGAGATCAATGAGCTCGCCCAGGCGGGAAATTCCCTTACCGTAAAGAATCTCGAATTCGGCCTGTTTGAATGGTGGCGATACTTTATTCTTAACCACTTTGACACGCGTCTGGTTGCCCACCACTTCGTCACCTTTCTTGATCGCGCCAATTCGGCGGATATCAAGACGAACTGAAGCATAAAACTTAAGTGCGTTTCCGCCCGTGGTTGTCTCGGGACTGCCGAACATGACACCGATCTTCATTCGGATCTGGTTGATGAAAATAACCATCACATTTGATCGCTTGATGTTACCCGTCAGTTTTCTGAGCGCCTGCGACATCAAACGAGCTTGTAAGCCCATGTGTGAGTCGCCCATTTCACCTTCAATTTCCGCTTTCGGTGTCAATGCTGCGACGGAGTCGATGACGATGATATCGACAGCGCTGGAACGAACCAGCATGTCAGTGATTTCGAGTGCTTGCTCACCGGTGTCCGGTTGCGATACTAGTAATTCGTCAACGTTGACGCCCAGTTTTTCTGCATAGCTCGGGTCAAGCGCGTGCTCCGCATCGATGAACGCTGCGGTACCACCAACTTTCTGCGCTTCAGCAATGACTTGTAATGTGAGTGTCGTCTTACCGGATGACTCTGGTCCATAGATCTCAACGACGCGGCCTTTCGGCAAACCACCAATGCCCAGCGCGACGTCAAGGCCAATAGATCCTGTCGATATGGCTTCAATATCTCTGATAGAGGTACCATCTCCCATACGCATAACTGAGCCTTTGCCAAACTGCTTTTCGATCTGACCAAGGGCCTGCGCGAGTGCTTTCTTTCGATTGTCGTCCATTATTTTGCCGCCATTTGATGATTTTCGGATGTACTGTAGATATGCACAGTACTATCACATGAAAGCCTCGTCAATAGGAGCCTTCAGCACCCCTAAAATCTCGATAAAGCCACAAGAAGCACGAAGTATCGGTCGAAACCTACTATTTTAAAGGGGTGTAGCTAACATCGCTCGAACTCGAAACTGACTTAATCAGTTCGAATTCAGGTCATTCAGCGAGGCCTCCCTGCGACAGCCACTCAATGGTAAATGCGCGAGCACTTCATGGGGCGTTGATATGCGGCGTTACTATCTATAAAAAATAATTGTAGTTTGGGATGTCGACCAATCCAGTGCTGTGTCGTTACCTCTCATGAAGCGACTTATTCGCCCTCTTAACTATTTAAAGATAGAAACTATGGGTTAGAATTAAAAAAGCTAAGGAATAATCGATTTCGTAAATTTCATACAAATAAAAATACCAATGAACTTCAGTAATAAGTCCAGAAACTACAATCCATTATATTTTATAAAGCAATTACTTTGCGTGGTATTGCTATTAATGAGTGCTGTTGCTTTTCCTCAAGATAGCCAACCATCAATACGACTAAAAATAGATACCTCTGAAATTATTGAAGTAAAAAAAGAAGAAAAAGATATAGAAATAAAGATAGATGGAAAAATAGACGAGCAGGCATGGAAAAATCTTACGGCGTACGATCCATACAAAGTAACGGTTCCAAGTACGTTAAGTGAAACAACCTACGAAACTAAAACACGATTTTTTTATACATCAGATGGATTCTACTTATCCATGGAAATGGAGCAGCCCAAAAATTCACTCGTAAAACGCTTCAAATCTAGAGATGACTATCAAACGCAGTCAGATAGGGTTGGATTTTCTTTAGACACTTCCGGTGATGGGAAATATGCATATTGGTTTTCAATATCACTGGGTGATTCAGAAGCAGATGGGACACTGATGCCAGAAAGAATTTTTTCCACTGATTGGGATGGTGTTTGGTATGCCGCCACTGCTGAAACTAAAGATGGTTGGTCCGCAGAATATTATATTCCCTGGTCTCAAGTTGCCATGCCAAAAGGAACTGATGAAAGAATTATAAATATACACAGTATTAGAGAGGTTGCGCATTTAAATGAAACGTGGTCTTGGCCTGCTCTTCCAGCATCATTTCCTCAATTTATTAGCTCGTTTCAACCCACAAGGATGAATAATGTAGACCTGAAGCAACAATGGAGTATTTTTCCATATATATCATCGTCCTATGACAGACTTGATAGCAAGGCAATATCAAAAATTGGTGCTGATTTCTTCTGGCGCCCATCTACAAATGCCCAAATAACAGCCACTATTAATCCGGATTTTGGTGCTGTTGAAGCAGATAATATAGTCGTAAATTTATCAGCAAATGAAACTTTCTTTCCTGAAAAGAGATTATTTTTCCAAGAAGGAAATGAGATTTTTGTAGCAACACCCAGAGCTAGTGATTCTTTATTTGGAGGAAGAAATAAAGTTACGGTTTTAAATACAAGGCGTATCGGTAGCGCGCCGATGTTTCCGGATGTACCCGATGGAGTAAGTTTTTCAAAGAGGACAAAAAAGACTACTAAGGCAAATTTGAATGGGGCCATCAAAGCTACTGGCCAGATTGATAAATTTCGATATGGCGTCCTTTTAGCCTCAGAGGATGATACTGATCTTATCGCAGATGATAATAAAATCTACAGCCAGGCAGGAAGAAATTTTGGTGCATTTAGGTTGCTTTATGAGAATACTGACAATGGTGATACTAGGAGCTTAGGTTTTATTTCAACGCTGGTAACAAAACCAGAGGCCAATGCCACCGTTAACGCCGCTGATTTCCATTATTTGAGCGAAACCGGAACATGGAAAGCAGATGGTCAATATATTCAGTCAAAAACTCAAGAAGATGGATCTGGACAAGGTGGTTTCTTTGATATTTTATATACCCCAAACAAAGGAAAAATACATAAGCTCGGAACTAAAATATTTGATGAAAGCATGGAAATAAATGATCTCGGCTTTAACCGTAGAAATGATCTCAAAGAAATAAGTTACAACTATACTTCCGTAGATGCTAATTCAAGTCGATTTAGAAATACGGAATTCAATGTTTTTTTTAATTATGGAGAAAATTTTGAGAACCAACAAATATCTGGTTGGCTTGGCAGTAAATACAATATAACCCTCAATAATCTAAATGTAATTGAAGGTTTAATTCTATATTCGCCAAAAAGATATGAAGATAGAGAAAGTTATGGCAATGGAACATTTAGAATTCGACCAAAAACTAGATTACAGTTTAAATATAAAACTGACCCCTCTAAAACAATATCTTATGAGGGCTCTCTTACTCATCAAGGACAAGATTATGGAGGCGCTAAAAATGAAGGAGAATTTGAATTTACTTGGTTTCCAAAAAGTAATATCAGTTTTAGCGCTAAATTAAAGTATGTAGATGGCGGTGGGGGTTGGTTGTTACATCAACAAGAGAAAGACTTTACATCGTTTTTTCATCAAAAGTGGGAAACAGACTTTAAATTTAACTATTTTATTAATGCCAAACAGCAGCTTAGTTTAAATTTACAATGGGTTGGAATTCAGGCGCAGGAAAATGATTTTTATACAATCGATGCAGAAAAATACAAACTCAATCAAATCAGCAAACCTTATGCAGAGAGTGATAATTTCAGTGTCTCTGATCTGAATATTCAAATTCGTTATCGATGGCAAATTGCACCGCTGTCTGACGTATATTTTGTTCTGACAAAATCAGGATCGAATACCGCCAAATACACCTCTTTCAGCAATCTTGCTGAAGATACCTTTGATAATCCGCTGAGCGACCAAATCATTCTAAAAATTCGATACCGCTTTGGGTCTTGATATTATCAATTTATCTCAGAAATCATGGTGTGAAAGGAATGTTTTATTGGGTATAGAGTGCATCACTATTTGATACGTTCCCGCACGCCTTGCAAAGCATAAGCTACAGACGCTTCCCGAATGAGTTCGCGATCTCCCGTGAAATACTCGCATCTTGTATCGACCAGCGCGTTGCTGCCGTCTCTGACAGCCCAGCCGAACCAGACCGTACCGATAGGTTTTTCCTTCGTGCCACCACTCGGACCTGCGACTCCACTCACTGCCACCGCAATATCGGCACCGCTGAGCCTCAAAGTTCCTTTCGCCATTTCTCCAACAACCTGCGCGCTCACCGATCCGTGTTTTTCCAGAGACACGTTTTGCACGCCGATGATCAACTCCTTCGCACCATTGGCATAGCTCACGACGCCGTAACCAAAGACTGCGGAACTGCCGGGTATGTCCGTGATTGCCTTCCCGATCCAACCCCCGGTGCAAGACTCTGCGGTGGCGACAGTCTTTCCAGTTGCTGAGAGCTCGTTGACTAGCGCTTCCGCCAACTTGCGAATTGATTCGTGATCAGCCATTTGTATCGATTCAGTGGGTCCGATTTAGTTGCCTACATCGTAACGATCGTGAACCTACTTTGCATCATGATCAATGTAAATTCATTTTTCTTCGCTCAGAAACGAAAAAATATTCTGCCCTGAATCTCGTCCAAATGCCGTGCGGGGCTATATTATGCGGAGATCAGAGCACTGACTATCAACAATAACTTAAAGAGATTCATACAACTCCAAATGTTTATCAGTCATCGCGGCGATTGAGAATTCGTTCTTCATTCGCGCTCTACCAGCTTCACCAAATTCGCGACGCAGTGGCTCACTATCGATCAGAGTTGCTATAGCGGCTTGCAGCTCGCCCACAGATTCAGGCGTCACGAGTACTCCGGTCTTGCCGTTATCCACAGCTTCCGGCATTCCTCCAGCATCAAATCCCACCACGGGAACGCCGGCTGCGGCGGCCTTAAGCGCCACAACACCTAAGCCTTCCGTTAATGCAGGATGGGCAAGTAAGTCGAAGCATCCAACGAAGTCATCAAGATCATCGCGAAAGCCAGCGAATTGAACCACGCTATCGAGCCCCAGTGACACTGCTTGTGAGCGTAGCTGGTTTTTCAGGTAACCGTCGCCGAATATCACCAATCGAAAATTTGTGTACCTGTCCTTCAATGCAGCCGCTGCCTGTAATAAGTATCGATGGCCCTTGCGTGGGATTAACTGCCCAGCTGCGGCTATCGCAATCATTCCCTCATCAATACCGAATTCACTCCGGAACAACTCGTAATCTGGTTCGCGCGAAAATGCTGCCGCATCGACCGCACTCCGAATCACTGTAATTCGTTCGGCTTCCACATGGTGCTCTCGCAAGACCGATGCGATCGCCTCAGAAATCGCGATTATTTTCTTGAATGGCTTGTAACGCCGCGCCGCCAGCAGACGTATCTCGGTGTGGTCTACTCGACGAGACATCACTGCCGGAATATCGGCATAAGATGTGGCGAGACCGCCCAGAAAATCAGCGCCCCGGCGACTGTGACAATGAACTATGTCTGGTGCCTGCTCTTTCAGGAGCTGTGATAAACGATATGCGAACAGCAAATCCAGATCACCCACACAGAAGAGGTTTTGCACTCGAATTCCAGCTTGACGAGCCACGCTGTCGATGCCCGAATCTGGTGGACAAACGAGTATATTATCGTGACCACGCTCACGTAACGCATTAATCAGGTAGACAACCTGCTGTGGGCCGCCTAAAAAATGGCGCCCAGTTTCGACATGCAGTATTTTCACGCGTCCATGGTACTAAAAATAACAACATAAAAGCCGAAGTAACTCACGTCCACACACCGAAGAGAATTAATGGGTACTCAACTGGTTTTTATACTAATCATATCTTTGAGTATTATTCAGTGCGCGGCACTCGGAGTCGGATGCCAGTTTCCTTGAGTTGTGCTTGGGAAACTTCGCCTGGTGCGTTGGTTAATGGGCAGCTGGCAGTCTGTGTTTTCGGAAAAGCAATGACATCGCGAATACTGTCTGCACCCGCCATCAACATGACGATTCGATCAAGCCCGAACGCAACACCACCGTGCGGCGGGCAGCCATATTGTAGTGCTTCGAGCAGGAAGCCGAACTTCTCGTCCGCCTCTTCTTTGCTGATGCCCAGCAGATCAAAAACTGCGGCCTGCGTTTCCTGATCGTGGATTCGAATCGAACCACCGCCTATCTCGGAGCCATTCAAGACCATGTCGTAAGCCCGGGATAGTGCTTCACCAGGGTTCGCTCGCAGTGCATCAGGATCATCGATGCTCGGCGCAGTGAATGGGTGATGCAATGCTGTCCATCGCTTGTTCTTCGCGTCCCTCTCAAACATCGGAAAGTCCACAACCCACAGTGGCGCCCAACCGTCAGAAACTAGGTCACGATCTTCGCCCACTTTGACTCGTAAAGCGCCGAGCGCATCATTCACTACGCGTGCCTTGTCAGCACCGAAGAAAATCAGGTCACCTGTTTTCGCACCCGTGCGCTCGATAATCCCACTTATGGCTTCATCGGGAAGAAATTTAAGTATCGGTGACTGTAGTCCATCACGACCTACATCAACATCATTGACCTTGATATAAGCCAAGCCTCTGGCGCCGTAGGAAGCGACGTATGCCGTGTAGCTGTCGATAACCTTACGACTCATCTCAGCACCGCCTGGAACGCATAGTGCAGCGACGCGGCCTTCCGGGTCTGATGCCGGTCCTGCGAACACTTTAAACTCAACAGAACTCATAAGGTCTGCGACTTCGATTAATTCGAGATCGATTCTTAAGTCAGGTTTGTCCGAACCATAGCGATGGATCGCATCGGCATACGTCATTCGCGGGAATATCTCCGGCAGTTCGATACCCATCGCCTCCTTAAAGAGATGACGAATCATACCTTCCATAGCGCCTGTTACCTCATCTTCGTCGACGAAGCTCATCTCGATATCAAGCTGTGTGAATTCTGGTTGGCGATCAGCACGCAAGTCTTCGTCGCGGAAGCAACGTACTATTTGGTAATAGCGATCGAGCCCCGACATCATCAGTAGCTGCTTGAAAATCTGCGGCGACTGCGGCAACGCGAAGAATTTTCCTGGGTGCGTTCGACTTGGAACGATATAGTCCCGTGCGCCTTCCGGAGTTGCCCTGGTCAACATCGGTGTTTCGACGTCAACGAAACCATTACCGTCAAGATAATTACGCATGGCCATCGTTACTTTGTGGCGCAGCATTAGGTTGCCAAGCATGTTCTCGCGACGCAGATCGATGTAACGGTACTTTAGGCGAATTTCCTCGCTGGCTTGCTCATCGTGATGAAAGGGCGGCGTTTCGGACTTATTGAGAATCTCGAGCTCATGCACCAGCACTTCGACCTGACCCGTACGCATGTTCTGATTGACCGTACCGTCTGGACGCGGCCGTACGAGGCCTTTAACGTTCAATACATATTCAGAGCGAATCCGCTCGGCTTGCGCAAAGATTTCAGCCCGATCCGGGTCAAAAACGATCTGTAATAGCCCTTCCCGATCGCGCAGATCGATAAAAATGACGCCGCCATGGTCTCGCCGCCGGTGAACCCAGCCGCAGACCTCAATCTCAGTCCCGTTGAGAGATTCGTTGATCTCTCCGCAATAATGGCTACGCATCGTCATTTAAAAGAAAAGCCCGTGAAAAAAGAGGCGGAATGGTACGGGCTGGACGCCCGCTTATCAAGCTGGCTCGTCCGGCATATCAAACGGAAGTTCGGCTGTCTGCTCCTTAGTCCACGGTGGGATCACGACGCCCAGAGAGATAATCATCTTGAGTGCCTGATCAACCTCCATATCCAGTACCGTAATGTCCTTCCGTGGGACAATGATAATAAAGCCGGAAGTAGGATTCGGCGTGGTTGGCACGAAGCAACAAACGACGTCTTCACCCGTTCGTCCCTGAACCTCGCCTAGCTTCGAGGATGTTTGGAAGGCTAGGCTGTATAGCCCCTTACGCGGGTATTGAATCAGCAAAACGTGTTTGAACGATTGACTAGAATCAGAAAACACCATTTCTGCGAAGTTTTTTGCACCGGAATAGACGGCTCGCACAAACGGAATACGATCCATCAAGCTTTCCCAGCCACCAACAAACGCCCGGCCCACGAAGTTTGCGGCCAGTAAGCCCGTTAACAGTAATACGACGATCGCAAGAATCACACCCAATCCAGGAATATTTACACCCAAAAGGACTTCTGGTCGATAAGGCGTAGGAATCAGCAGCAGCGTTCGATCCATGAGACCGACCGCGAATCTCAGTAATAGATAGGTAACTACGAGTGGCACCCAAACGAGGATACCGGCAACCAAATATCGACGTATGCGCTTCAAGCGGATTTCACCTTAGTATCCATGCCTTTCTTTTTTGTCTCGGTTTTCTTAGCCAGCTTCTCCACATCCGCAGACGTCTTCGCCGGTTTTTTATCTGACTCGCTCGCGAGGTTGCGCTGGTCCCCCGTCTTAAAGTCAGTCTCATACCAACCCTTGCCCTTCAATCGAAACTTTGGCGCAGACAGCATTTTCTTGAGCGACGGTTCACCGCACTCAGGACAGTCAACCAGCTTCGGGTCATTTATTTTTTGCAGAGCATCGAGGCTGTGTTCGCAGCTCTTGCAAGCGTAACCGTAAATCGGCATCTATCAAAACTCCGTATGCACTTAGGGCGCCGAGGGATAGCGATTATATCTTAGTTATTGATTGGTGACCTCGCGCATCAGGCTGCGCTCAAAATTGCGGCTGGAGGATTGCTTGCAAAGGGTCTCCGGCCGACGAAACTAACCATTCGACCGCAGGTTGGGTCGCGCCGGTATGAGTGGAAACGCTCCTCATCAAGGTAAGTGCAAAAATCACCGCCAGAAATTTCGGAAATACCGGCGGCCGTCAGTCGTTGGCGCGCCAGAGCGTAAAGGTCGCCCTGCCATCGACCTCGAGGATTGGCGACAAAGCAGGCTTCAGCATCGGGATCATGCGCCATAAATGCGGTCCTGACTTCATCACCGATCTCAAATGACGGTTGGGAGATCGCCGGCCCAAGCCACGCCATTAATTCAGCGGCATCAACCGCCATTTTATCGACTGTGTTTTCCAGAACACCTGCTGCTAGGCCACGCCATCCTGCATGCGCTGCAGCAAATACAGCACCATCACGTGAGCAAAAAAGGACGGGCAGACAATCCGCCGTTCGAACAACGCAAACCATCCCCGGCGCTCCATTGACCAATCCGTCAGCTTCTGGTGGCTCCGCAAATTGAGCGGCCGTAATCACCGTGACACCGTGAACCTGGTTCATCCAGCAAGGAATTCCCGGCACCGGCAAAGATGAGTCGTCCATTGTACGAAGTGTTGTACCGGCGACAATCGATGCAGGGGCCACCCAATCCGCGGCAATCCAATCAAGCACTGGCGGCATCTCGGCGCATTGTGTCGGCCAGCATCATGAAGTCTTTCGGTGGTGAAATGTCGAGATCAATCATCTCCTTGGTAGCAGGATGGATAAATGCCAGTCTAGTCGCATGCAGCGCCTGGCGTTTAAAGTGGCGTAATACCTGAATCATTTCTTCAGATGCGCCTTTGGGCAACGCCAAGCGCCCACCGTAGACCTGATCTCCGACCAACGCGTGTCGGCGGTGTGCGAAATGCACCCGAATTTGATGCGTACGTCCCGTTTCGAGCTTCACATTTAAATAAGTGAACGCAGCGAAGCGCTCTTTCACCGTGAAATGGGTGACTGCTGGCTTGCCGTTTTGCTGCACACTCATACGTTTGCGGTCGACCGGGTGACGCGAAATCGGCTCGCTGATCATTCCGCCGCCGGTCAAGGCGCCATTGCAAATAGCGAGATAGTGCCGAGAAATTTCTCTATCCTCTAGCAATCGCACCAAGGCGGTATGGGTCGTCAAAGTCTTAGCCACTACCAATAATCCACTAGTATCTTTGTCCAGTCGATGAATGATACCGGCACGCGGAACTTCCTCGAGTGCCGGACATCGGTGTAATAGTCCGTTCATGAGTGTGCCAGCCGGATTGCCGGCCCCGGGATGCACAACCAACCCGACCGGCTTATTGACGACGAGAAGCTCGTCGTCTTCATGCACAATGTCGAGCACAATGGGCTCCGCTTGTGTCCTGACATTAATCTCCACCTGCGCCACAAGCTCAACGGTTTCCCCGCCAGAAACTGCGTCACGTGGCCGTTTTGGCCCTCCCTGGACCGTAATGGCTCCAGCCAGTAACCAGTCCTTCAGTCGGCTTCTCGAATACTCAGGAAACATCCGCGCCAAAGCCTGGTCTAACCTCAAACCGGCAAACTCGTCAGGAATCGTATTTATTTGTTTTTCGGCGCTCATGATTAGGCCCTAGTTTACGGTATACTCGCCGACCTTGAACCGCCCAGCAGGCGGCGTATGCACCTTCGATAGATTTTTGTAGACGATAGTATGCAATTAAAATTACAACTCAACCCGCTATTTGTTCGACGCGCCCGCTTATTTGTGCTCGTTATTCTTGGAACGAGCCTTCTGGCCTGTGGAGGCAAGGACGAACAACGCTCTGAAGTGGATGACATCGCCGAGGCGTACGAAACGGCGCAAGAGGCAATAGAAAATGAGGATTATCGAAAGGGTATTGCGATTTTTGAGGCCATTCAGGCTCGATTCCCGTTTAGTGACGTTGAACGACAAATTCAGCTGGAGCTCATGCATGCCTATTATCAAAGCAGTCAGCTTGAGCAAGCGGTAGACGCCGCCGATACCTTTATTCGTGAAAATCCGGTCCACGACCGCGTCGATTACGCCTTGTACATAAAAGGCCTGTCCTATTTTGAAGGTGAAGCCGGACTCTTCGAGCGCTGGTTCCAACAAGATATAACCAAACGGCCACCTGGAGATACGGATCTCGCGTATTCAACCTTTCGCCGCCTGATTGAGCGTTATCCCGACAGTGAGTATTCGGCGGATGCTCAACAGCGCATACTGGCCATCAAGGAGCGAATGTCGACTTACGAAAACTACATTGCTGATTATTACTTACGCCATGGCGCCTATGTAGCTGCGGTTAATCGGGCCAAGTTCGCTTTAGAGGAGTACAATGGCGCTTCCGGAAACGCAGAGTCGCTCCACATCATGGCCGAGGCCTACGATGCACTTGGGATAAATGATCTTCGAGACGATGCGCGCCGGGTTCTTGCTGCCAACTTTCCAAGCGATGGAAGCCATGTAGAAGTCGGCCAGACGAAAGGTAGATTGATGAAATGGATAGACGATCGTTTCCCATTTAAAGCTAAACGCGATTAGTGTGGGTATTTGTAACCTGAGGTAATCGGGTAACGCCAATCCCGGCCGAACGCGCGGCCACTGATTCTGACTCCTGGCGGCGCTTGACGGCGCTTGTATTCATTACGTTTCACCATCTCCAAAATTCGGACGACTGTATCCCGCTCAAACCCACGTTCTGCAATCTCCGCGACAGAAAGGTCTTCCTCGATAAACGCCTCGAGGATTGAGTCAAGGACATCATAGTCAGGCAACGAATCACTGTCTTTCTGATCCGGCCGCAGTTCGGCTGATGGCTCCCGTGCAATGACTCTTTCCGGTATGGCCGCGCCGAGCGAATTCCGATACCTGGCCAGACGATAGACCAGCGTTTTAGTGCAGTCCTTGATAGGAGCAAAGCCACCGGCCATATCGCCGTATAGGGTCGCGTATCCAACGGCCATCTCGCTTTTGTTGCCCGTGGTTAGCAACATGCGTCCAGTCTTGTTCGATATCGCCATCAAAAGTAATCCTCGGCAGCGAGCTTGAATGTTTTCTTCGGTTACATTGGGTTCGCGTTCGCCCAGTACCAGATCCAGTTGCGCAATCGTCGCCTCGTACATGGGCTCTATTGAAATCACATCGTAGCGAATACCCAGCATCGCTGCCTGCAGAGCCGCATCTTCCTGACTCATGTTAGACGTATAGCGAAAAGGCATCATCACGGCGCGTACACGATCAGGTCCGATCGCATCATAAGCAATACTCGCAACCAGCGCCGAATCGATCCCGCCTGATAGGCCGAGAATAATGCCCGGAAAACCGTGTTTGGTAATGTAGTCACGAGTGCCTGTAACCAGTGCTTTGTAAGCGCTGGCATCGGCATCCAACAGATCCGCGGAAATCTCAGCTTGCAATACAACGCCTGACGCCGATGCTTGTAAATCGACTGTATGAAGACCTTCCTCAAATGCAGGTGCACGGAATGCCATTTCTCCATCGGCCAACATGGCGAACGATCCGCCATCAAATACCAGCTCATCCTGACCGCCGACCATATTGACGTAAATAATAGGAAGCTGGACATCCATTACCCGCTTTTTTACCTGCGTCTCACGCATTGCCTGGCTGCCTTTCTCGAAGGGCGATCCGTTGATAGCGATAATGCACTCGGCGCCAGCAGAATAAGCACTATCCATCGGGCCGAAATTCCAAACATCCTCACAAATATTCAGCCCGATACGAATACCATTTAGTGTAAAGATCGAAGCACTGTTGCCGCGCGTAAAATAGCGCTCCTCATCAAAAACACTGTAATTAGGCAGCGACTGTTTGCGGTAATGGGCAAGAATTTTGCCATCATGAATAACCTCACAGGCATTGTAGATCTTGCCCTGACTGTATTCCGGGAAACCAATTAGAACTGCGATGCCAGAGATGCTCTCGCTAATCTGCGTCATCGCATTTTCAACCAAGCAACGAAGGCTGGCATGAAATAGGAGATCTTCCGGCGGATAACCGCAAATGCTGAGCTCCGGAAAAATGACCAGATCAGCATCAAGATCATCGCGAGCTTGTGCAGAATAGGAAATTATTTTTTCGGTATTACCAGCTATATCACCGACCGTCAGGTTAATCTGAGCCAACGCGACTTTGACATTGTGATCCATACTTAACTCCGGAACACCAAGACTTACGAATTAATAACTTCCAGCATTTTCGAGCCAAGCTCTGCCGGTGATCGAACCGTTGCAACGCCAGCAGCATCCAACGCCTTGAATTTGTCCTCAGCAGTGCCCTTGCCGCCAGCAATAATTGCACCGGCATGTCCCATACGTTTTCCTGTGGGCGCCGTTACACCGGCGATATAAGCAACGACAGGCTTAGCAACATTGCTCTGGATGAATTCAGCAGCAGCCTCTTCGTCTGTCCCGCCGATTTCGCCGACCATAATTATACCGTCAGTATCCGGATCATCCTGAAATAACTCCAGACAATCGATGAAATTCATGCCGCGCACCGGGTCGCCACCAATACCGATGCAAGTGCTCTGCCCTAGACCGTTCGTTGTCGTCTGATACACCGCCTCATAGGTCAGTGTGCCCGACCGGGACACGACGCCGATGCGCCCTTTTTGATGGATAAATGCCGGCATGATACCGATCTTGCATTCGTCCGGCGTAATGATGCCTGGGCAGTTCGGCCCAATCAGGCGGCAGTTATTGTCGCGTAATGACGATTTCACCTTGACCATGTCGTTAACAGGAATACCTTCAGTAATGCATACAATCAACGCGACTCCGGAGTCGGCCGCTTCGAGAATCGCATCCGCCGCAAACGATGGTGGCACATAAATCATACTGACGTCCGCGCCTGTTTCCTGCACAGCTTCTTGCATCGTGTTGTAGACGGGAACACCAAGATGCTCGGAGCCGCCGCGACCTGGTGTGACGCCGCCAACAATCTTGGTGCCGTAGTAGATGCACTGCTCGGTATGAAATGAACCTTGATTGCCAGTGATGCCCTGACAAAGAATCTTGCTGTCTTTATTAACCAAAATACTCATTAAATTCTTCTCTATCAGGCTGCCGAGGCAACTGCCTTGAGTGCTGCATCGGTAAGGTCATCGGCCGCAATGATAGCGAGTCCGCTATTTGCCAGAAGGTCGCGGCCTTTTGTTACGTTTGTACCCTCCAGTCTTACAATGACCGGAACACTGACACCGACTTCTTTGACCGCGCTGATAATTCCCTCTGCGATCAAGTCACAACGCACGATACCACCGAAAATATTAACTAAAATTGCAGCGACATTTCCGTTGGAGAGGATTAGCTTGAATGCTGCTGAGACACGTTCGGCCGTTGCGCCGCCGCCGACGTCCAAGAAGTTTGCCGGATCACCGCCATGCAACTTGATAAGATCCATTGTCGCCATCGCGAGTCCAGCGCCATTAACCATGCAGGCAATATTGCCGTCGAGCGAGACATAATTCAGATCATGTTCCGCTGCTTCTCGCTCCACTTCATCCTCCTGACTCGGATCTCGAAGTTTAGCGATTTCTTTTTGTCGAAATAGAGCGCTAGCGTCGACGTTGATTTTTCCATCAAGCGCAATGACATCGCCCGCCGTATTGGTGATCAGAGGATTCACCTCGATCAAACTGGCGTCCGTGTCAACATACAACTGATAAAGCTTCTTGATGAGATCGCCGAATTGCCGTATTTGCTTCTTTTCGAGTCCGAGACCGAAGGCCAGTTGACGCACCTGATAGTCCTGCAAGCCGGTATCTGGCGCGATCGCGACTGAGAAAATCTTCTCGGGCGTTTCTGCAGCCACCTTCTCGATATCCATGCCACCAGCAGCCGACGCTATAAAGGAGATACGGCTGACCTCGCGATCAACCAGTATGCTCAGATACAGCTCGCGATCAATCTCTGAGCCTTCTTCAACATAAATCATGTTGACCGGCAGACCCTCTGGTCCTGTCTGATAAGTAATCAGTGCCATACCCAGCATTTCATCCGCGTATTCGCGAACCTCATCGAACGTACGAGCGAGTTTGACGCCGCCCGCTTTACCACGACCGCCAGTATGGGCTTGAGCTTTTACGACCCAGAATTTGCCACCGAGTTCCTCGGCCGCCTTGACGGCTCCATCCGCAGAATCAGCGGGAATGCCTCGCGGGACAGCTATACCGTATTCCCTGAACAAGATTTTTGACTGATATTCGTGAAGATTCATTGGATTTCTTATGTTGACACAGAGGATTTCGCAATAGCGGCGAAAAAGACGGCGTATTTTGTAGGTTTGCGGGACCCATGTCCATATTCAGTCTACAATTCGCGAATGAATCAGGCTCAAATTCATGGAGAAAACGAGATGAAAAAACAACAAGGCTTTACACTCATCGAACTGATAATCGTTGTAGCGATCATTGGTATTATGGCTGCGATCGTTATTCCTGCTTACCAGGACTACACGATCCGCGCGCAGGTTGCTGAAGGCTTGACGCTTTCTGGCGCTGCGAAGGCCGCTACAGCTGAGTTTCGCATGGATTCTGGCAGCTGGCCTACTGATAACGTTACTGCAGGGCTGTCTTTGTCTACCTCAATCGCTGGTAAGTACACTACGGGTGTAACAGTTAGTAATGGCGGCCTTATAACCATAACGTACGGTGGTGATGCCAACGCTACGTACCTCAGCGGCAATACAGTTACAATGCAGGCAACTGATAATCAGAGTTCCATTTCCTGGGTTTGTGCCAGTGCCTCTATAGCTAGCAAGCACCTTCCAGCCATATGCCGCCCGTGACAGGTTTACCTGAAACAACCTTTCTTACTATGTCAGCTATGTCAGTTAAAAAATTTGGCTTGCTAAGATTTTTTTGGACTTCTTCACCATCAATTTAATAGCTCATGCGAACTAGTGTCTCGATGCTATACCTCAAATAAGTTAGAGTTATTACTAATTTTAGAGTTTCCTAGGCATGCTTAAAATAAGACAAAATAATGGCTTTACACTCATTGAATTGATGATCATTGTGGCAATTATAGGGATTCTCGCGTCTCTGGCTGTTTCCGCATATCAGACCTACACCATTCGAGCGCAGATAGCAGAGGCTATCAATATGGGTGCCGGGGTGAAATCGCCGGTTGTCGACGCGTACATCCAGGACGGTGCACCTCCCATAGACAGAGCGGCTGCCGGCATGTCAGTCATCGCAACAGACTCGCGTGGCTTATATGTGTCGCAAATTGAAGTTAACGATGGCCGGGTCGACGTGATGATGGGTAACCGTGCGCATGCCGATGTTTTCGGCGATGTAGTGTCATTCACACCATACTTAACTCCTTCTGGCGGGGTCGTGTGGCGTTGTGGCGCAGCCAGTCAACCGGGCGGTGGGTCCGTTATAATGCCTGGTACTGTTTATGTACCAACTACGGTTCTGACAAGATATCTTCCCGCGATCTGTCGAAATTAGATAAAGATCGCCGATAGTGTTCGGATGACGCTCCGAACACTGTTTTTGCATCCGGCCTGCTTAGCTAATGGAGATTAAGAATGCTTGAACTAATGAGTGAATCTGCGCCGGTATTTATTGCTGTAGTTTTCGCATTCGCATTATTGATTGGTAGTTTTCTGAATGTCATTATCCATCGCCTACCCATTATGATGGAGCGTGAATGGCGTGATCAGATGGCCGAGCTTCAAAAAGCGCCGCCCGAGAAAAAATTAATCGAGGGGCGTTTTGATTTAATCATGCCGCGCTCATGCTGCCCCTCCTGCGGAAAATTAATTACAGCCCTGCAAAATATTCCTGTTATTAGCTATTTATTCCTGAAAGGTCGTTGCGCGAATTGTAAGGCATCAATATCTGCCCGTTATCCATTAGTCGAACTGTTCACTGCGTCTTTGGCGGCTATTACTGCGTGGCATTTTGGCGCTGGCATCGAAGCATTGGCGGCGATCGCGTTAGCCGTAACATTGATTGTAATAGCGATGATCGATGCGAATACTCAATTAATCCCAGATTCAATCGTACTGCCCCTGATGTGGGTCGGACTCAGCATGAGTCTGTTTCATCCCCTATCAGGCGCTGGCACGCTGTTTATTAGCCCATCAGACGCCATCATTGGAGCACTCGCAGGTTATTTAACCTTATGGAGCGTCTTCTGGCTTTTCAAGCTCATAACGGGGAAAGACGGTATAGGCTACGGCGACTTCAAATTATTGGCAGCCCTCGGTGCTTGGCTCGGATGGCAGCAACTACCAATCGTAATTATGATGTCTGCTATTGTCGGTATGGCAATCAACGTCACCTTGATCGTATTCCAAGGCAAAGATCGAAGCGCTCCAATTCCCTTCGGTCCTTATATAGCGGCAGCTGGCTGGATCACGATGCTTTGGGGTGAGACGATAAGAAATACCTACATTGATCTGATGTTCTGAGTGACTGACGAAGAATCCAACATGCCTTTTCGAATTGGGCTTACCGGTGGCGTAGCCAGCGGAAAATCAACTGTCGCTGACCAGTTCGCGAAGCTTGGTGTTCCGGTTATTGATACCGACATTATCGCCAGAGAGGTCGTTCAGAGAGGTCAGCCAGCTCTTGAAGAGATACGAGAGAAATTCGGCGATTCATTTATAAGTGCCAATGGTCATCTCGATCGCGCTGCGATGAGAGCTGCCGTATTTTCCAATCAAGACGCTCGCCTCGACCTCGAGGCAATTTTACACCCCAGGATTTCAATCGAAACAAAGTGCCGAGCAAATGATGCTGGCGGAAAATATCAAATAATTATGGTGCCTTTATTGGTCGAGTCGGCACTTAGAGACTTCGTCGACAGGATTCTGGTCGTGGACTGCAGCAAGGAAGCTCAGATCAAGCGGCTGATAAAACGCGATAAAGAATCGGTAGCGCAGGCGCGGCGTATCATCGCGGCACAGGCTAGCCAGGAAAGTCGTCTGGAAATCGCCGATGACATTATTCGCAATGACGAAGGAATCGACGCGATGCAGATTAAGGTTACTGAGCTACATCGATGTTATCGTCGCTTGGCATCGAATTGATGTTCAAAAAATCAACTTCACCCTATAGTGCCAACTATTTGCTACGGCTCACGGTCTAGAGCAAAATAGCCCAATGGTCAAACCTGCTGGAAAAATCACTACTCAGCCTGCCCCAGGCATCGAATACTATGAACAGCCGGTTTCTGAGCGTATGCGGACGTTTCTCAGGCTTGAATTTCTATATCATCCGATGCTCAAGAACAGTGAAAAAGATGATGACTGGGCAACCCGTGACACGATATCCATGCTGCTGGAAATTCAGGCCATTCTCTTGCGAGGTGACGTCCGGAGTGAGGTATTAAGCGAGCTAGACCATCAAATCAGTGCTTTCGAGCGATTTCAAGCTCATTCCGGCGTTGATGGTGGTCGCTTGGGAAATCTCATGAATAATTTATCCAAGACCCGCGAGCAGATCTCACTTATCGGAACCGGCTTTCTACAACCCCTGAAAGACAGCGATTTTTTGAATGCGATCAAACACAGAAGCGCTATCCCAGGGGGTACCTGTGAATTCGACCTGCCGGAGTACAGCCATTGGTTGCGGCAACCCATAGCTCGGCGACAGCAAGACCTCACCGAGTGGATACAGACCGTTAGAACGCTTTGTGATGGCGTTAGTGAAGTACTTTGGTTAATACGAGAAAGCGCACAGCCAACGCAAAAAAAAGCCATAAACGGTATGTACCAACACAATATGCAGAAAAACGGCAATTGCCGATTATTAAGGCTGAGTCTTACCGAAGATTCACCACTGTTTCCAGAGATTAGTGGCAGTCAGCACCGTTTTACGGTTCGCTTCCTGGAGTGGTCAACCGTCGACAGTCGCGCTGTCCAGACCGAACATGACGTTCCATTTCAGCTCTCAATTTGCTGAGTTTCCCGGCCTAACCTAATGCCGCCGAAGTGCTCTCGCCACGGGGATATTGGCCGGCAATAATTCATTTGTATCCAGCAGTTCCGTTGGCACCCAACGCAATTCTTGCCCCTCTCGACCGATCGGGTCGCTGTTCCACTCACTAACAATAAAGAACTCGATAGTGACGATTCTGTCCTCATATTCGTATCGTAAATTCATGAATGAAGACGAAATCGTAACTTCGATGCCGAGTTCCTCCGCGAGTTCTCTCGACAGGGCTTCCTGAGCCGTCTCATCAGAGATGATTTTGCCCCCCGGAAATTCCCATAGGCCATGAAACGGTCCACCATCCAAACGTTCCGCGATCAAAATTCTACCCTGAGAATCGCAGAGTATTCCAGCCGCAACGTCGAAGTGATTCATGACGTTCGAACTAAGCGTGCAATTGGCCGCAGCACTGCTTGAATTTCTTACCCGAACCACATGGGCAAGCCTCATTGCGACCGACTTTTCGTTTATCGCGAACAAAGGGCTCAGCCGGTGGCAGCCCTGCCAGTTCAGATGTCTTGCCACGCTCGTCCAGCGCACTCGACTCAGCATGCTGAAATTTCATTGAATCAGCTGACTGCTTGCGTTCCGCCATTTCATCGAGGTCTTTTTCGCCTCGGATGCGGATGCGGGAAAGAATACTGATCGTGTCATGTTTGACCTGCTCGAGCATAGTGCCGAACATTTCAAATGCCTCCCGTTTGTACTCTTGTTTCGGGTTCTTTTGTGCGTAGGAGCGCAATCCGATGCCCTGGCGCAGGTGATCCATGGAGGCCAGATGCTCTTTCCAATGATGGTCCAGCTGGTGCAACATCACTTTCTTTTCAACGCTGCGCATTAGATCTGCACCAATATCACCGACCCTTTTTTCGTAGCTATCCTGCGCCTCTTTGATACAATTTTCGACAATACCTTCGGCGCTAATGGTCTTGTTGTCTCGCATCCAGCGAGCGACGTCCGCTCTGACTCCATACTCGGACTCAAGCGCCTGAGTCAGGCCATCCGCATCCCACATTTCGTCCAAGCTTCCCGGTGGGACGTATTGCTCAGCCGTTATTTCCACGACCTCCTCAAGAATCGCTGCTACGGACTCTTCGACCTCCTCCGCATCCATTAACTCAGCGCGCTGGTGATAGACAACTTTGCGCTGATCGTTCGCCACATCGTCATATTCAAGAAGGTTCTTTCGGATGTCGAAGTTGTGCGCTTCAACTTTTCGTTGCGCACGCTCAATCTGGCGCGACAACAGCTTACTCTCTATCGCTTCGCCTTCGCGCATACCAGCACGAGACAACAGGTTCTTAGTCCGTTCTGGGTCCCCAAAAATACGCATCAATGTGTCTTCCATCGAGAGGTAGAATCTCGATGAGCCCGGGTCACCCTGGCGTCCTGAACGTCCTCTGAGCTGATTATCGATGCGTCTAGACTCATGCCGCTCCGTGCCGGTAATGTGCAAACCACCGGCTTCTAGAACCTGTTCATGGCGTTGCTTCCATTCGCCTTCCACTGCTACAGTATCGGCATCGCTTCCGTATCGCTTTCGAGCGTCTTCCAGTGCGGCCTCAAGGCTTCCTCCAAGCACAATATCGGTACCTCGACCTGCCATATTGGTCGCGATCGTAATCGCACCAGGTCGACCTGCGTTCTGTACTATTTGTGCCTCACGTTCGTGTTGCTTCGCGTTTAGGACGCTGTGCTTGATACCCTTACCCTTCAGTAAGGAAGACAACAACTCTGATGCCTCGATCGACGTAGTACCAACCAAAACAGGCTGGCCGCGTTCAGAGCAATCAACGACGTCTTCGATAATCGCTTCAAACTTATCTTTTTCGGTTAGGTATACGAGATCGGGTTGATCGTCACGAATCATGTCTTTGTGCGTTGGAATAACGACAACTTCAAGTCCATAGATTTGCTGGAACTCGAATGCCTCCGTATCGGCGGTACCGGTCATGCCGGACAGATTATTGTATAGACGAAAATAATTCTGAAACGTAATCGCTGCAACCGTCTGGTTTTCTTGCTTAATCGAAACGCCTTCTTTCGCTTCGATAGCCTGATGCAGGCCATCGCCCCAACGGCGACCCGGCATTGTCCGTCCTGTAAATTCGTCAACGATGACAACTTCACCATCTTTTACGATGTACTCGACATCACGCTGGTACATGGCGTGAGCGCGCAGTGCCGAACCCAGGTGGTGTAGTAATTTAATATTAGCTGCATCGTAAAGGCTTTCCCCTTCTGACAGTAAGCCAGTCTGGCTCATTAGGGCCTCAACTCGTGCGTGCCCTTCTTCGGTGATGTGAGTTTGTTTTGCTTTTTCGTCAACAGTGTAGTCGCCACGCTTTACAATTCTGCAGACAGCAACCTTGCCTTCAATTGAAGTCATTACAAGGTCGGCGTCGCGTTGCTCGGCGATCTCGATCGCCTCATCAAGCGTTAATTCATCAGACTCTTCGCCACTTATCGTGACCTTATTTCCAGGAATATCGTAGTTGCTGGGATCCTCAGTCTCCTCCTGCTTAATCAACTTCGGGATCATCTTATTAATCTTTGCATACAGATTTGTGTTGGATTCTGTCGGACCAGAGATAATCAACGGCGTCCGAGCTTCGTCAATCAGGATTGAGTCAACCTCATCGACGATCGCGAAATTTAGCCCACGCTGGGCTTTGTCTGCAGTTGAGAATGCTAGGTTGTCTCGCAGGTAATCAAAGCCGAGCTCATTGTTCGTCGCATACGTAATGTCCCTTTTATATGCCTCGCGTTTCTCATCGGACGTTTGTCCGCCCTTTGAAACTCCGACGGTCAATCCCAGAAATTCGTAAATAGGGCGCATCCAGTCTGCATCGCGCTGAGCAAGATATTCGTTGACTGTCACAATGTGTACGCCGTCACCACCGATTGCGTTGAGGTATGCCGGCAAAGTCGACATCAGCGTTTTACCCTCACCTGTTCGCATTTCGGCAATATTGCCAGCATGCAACACCATTCCACCGACTAGTTGAACATCGAATGGACGCATCTGCATTGTTCGCACGGAGGCTTCACGAACAACAGCGAATGCCTCAGGCAATAATTGCTGCAATGTTTCGCCATCACCGTATCGCTGCCGAAATTCCGCTGTCTTGGCTTGCAACGCGTCATCACTGAGCGCTTTGAGGCCCTCTTCAAGCGTATTAATAGCGGCAACGGATTTCGCGTACTGACGCACCAGGCGCTCATTTCGGCTGCCAAATATGCGTGTCAGAAAATTGGCCACAAAGGGCTCCTAATATCGGGTCATACAAAGGCCGCTATTCTAGAAGCGGAGAGACAAATATCCAAGCGATGTCGCGATTTATGGGCGAATTAGCTGAACACAAGGAGCTATCCGACAATATGGATTCGTTCAGTAATGGCTGGGGTGTGGGGCTGGCTTACTTCGTGGATTCGCGAATGAACTTCACCGGATTAACCTGGCTGCCGTTATGCAGCACCTCAAAATGCAAATTCGGGCCAGTAGCGCGCCCGGTTTTGCCCATCAGAGCAATAATCTGCCCTTTCTTAATCTCATCTCCGATCGACACAAGATTTTCTAAATTATGCGCATAGCGAGTCGAATACCCGTTACCATGATTGAGTTCCACCATGATGCCATATCCATATCGGTCAGCAGACCACGTAACAATTCCATCGGCTACGGCAGTAATTTCTGCGCCACTTTTACCCGCAAAATCGATGCCGGTATGAATCGCTGCCTTTCCAGTGAACGGATCAGTTCGCTTGCCAAAATAAGAAGAAATCCAACCTGCATTGACAGGTCGGCCCTGTGGGTAAACGCGATCTTTGAGGTTTTGATTCATTAGCACGCTTTCGAGAGCGTCAAGTTGCGCTTCACGATTGCTGAGTTGTTCGCCGAGCAAATTCATTGCATCAAGCATTTCGAAAGCGACGATATTCGAGCCTGCTGACATTGGCTCTTCCGGTCCACCAACTGCTGGGTTGGAGTCAAAATCAAATTCGCCATCATCAATGTTCGCCATATCGATCAACCGGCGACCCAGTGCATCCAGGCGAATCATACGGGCGTTCATTTGTGCAATACGAATGGACAGCGCGTCCAATGTACCTTCGTTTTCCTGGCGGATAGTGTTAATGCTGTTGCGCTGCTCGTCCAGCTTACCGGTGAGCCCCTGAAGTTCATCTAAACTTACGCTGGACGCAGTACGTGACGCATGCCATGAGCCAACCATAAAACCTGCACTTACTATGAGTGCGACAACGACAACGATAGACAGGCCAGCCATCACGCCAGTCAGGTTCACCTGCCGGGGTGATCTGAACCCCTTACCAAAAATAACTATATTCATTTAGTGCGTCCCAGACGCGCCTCTATCGATCGCATCGGTATTGTGCAAGTTGCGAAGTCACGGACAATTAGTCCGTATTCACTTGTTCTCGTTGTTACAAACTTGCTGTCCGCGCTCACTTCGGTAGCCCCGCTGCCTTAGGAATTTCCCGCAGATCGGTGGATTTGCGACCACGCTTTTCAACGGGTATGCCTTTATTGAGAGCGAAACTATGCATAATGTCGGAAATCATTACAAGGCGAGGCTCCGGGAACGGTGACCTTGGTCACTTGAAAGAGGATAGAAGCGCTAACTACGTCACATTATCATGACCACCAGCAAGCTCAAGAATATTCTAAATCCCAGTAACGACGGGGACTTAGGTGATCTCATTAACCGTGCTCGACGCATGGGAGAGCTCACCGACGTTCTCAGTAATGCTCTGCCCGAGTCCGACAGAAGTGCCATTGTTGCCGCAAATGTCAGGGAAGATGGTGAATTGGTGGTTATATGTGCTTCATCGGCTTGGGCGTCACGCTTGCGTTATGAAACTGAAATTTTGCTTGCGGCGGCAAAAACAGCAGGCGTCACGGCTCATACCTGCCGAATTCGGGTTAGTCAGAGTTAGAAATCAAGCGTATAACGCAGTCGCATACGAAATGGGCGCTTTGTTTGGGTCGTCGAAGGTAACCACTTCCCACGCACTTTCATCTTCGAGCATCGCTCGGAACAATGTGTTGTTTAGATCATGACCCGACTTGTACGCACGAATTTCACCAACGAGGTTATGACCAAGCAAGTAGGCATCACCAATCACATCGAGAATCTTATGAATGACGAATTCGTTCGCATAGCGAAGACCATCTTCATTAAGAATACGGTAATCGTCAAGAACGATGGCGTTATTCATACTGCCGCCTAAGGTGAGATTTTGTTCGCGCAAAGCCTCTACGTTGCGTAAGAAGCAAAAGGTCCTTGCTCGACTAACTTCCTTAAGAAAAGACGTCGATGAGAAATCGATTGTCGCTTGCTGACTTAGTTTATTAAAGACGGGGTGATTGAAATACACCTCAAAGTCTACCTTAAAACCATTAAATGGCAAAAGCTCAACCCACTTATCGCCATCCTCTACGCGTATTTTTTTCTTGATCCGAATCAATTTTTTGGCTGCGTTTTGCTCTTCGATTCCAGCAGATTGCAAGAGAAAAACAAATGGTCCAGCGCTACCGTCCATGATCGGAACTTCGGGTCCCGACAGATCGACGTGCAGATTATCGATACCAAGGCCCGCCAATGCCGACAATAAATGCTCCACTGTCGCGACTTTGACGCCATCTTTTACTAGCGTCGTACCAAGCATGGTTTCACCGACCAACCTTGGATCAGCTGGTATGGCGACCGGCTCTTCCAAATCAACGCGATGAAAAGTGATGCCTGAATTTACGGCTGCCGGCCGCAAAGTCATATAGACCTTCACGCCCGTATGCAGTCCAACTCCGGTAGCCCGAATCGTTGTTTTTAAAGTTCGTTGTCTTAGCATTTCGCGGCAAAGATTATCATAATTGGGTTCATCTTCCAAAAAGTCTTATAAATTCAATTTGTTAGACAATTAATATGCATCATAATTCGAGAAGTTTATTACCAGATCCAAGTAGACAGCTAGCCCGGACGAATCCGGGCCAACAAGCGGAATTATCTGCCCCAAGTAATCAGACTGCTCGGACTACAGTGACCTTAGTCAGCTTGACGGCGCAGGAACGCTGGAATATCAAGCAACTCCTCCTGCAGACCATTCGCCTCCAGTCTATCACCAACAGCACGTTGTCGTTGCACCGTCGGCTTATCCAGCGTCTGGTAGTTAGGTTCGGTTTGAGTGACCGACTGACGCACAATACGCATCGGTGCTTCAACGTTGGCTGATTGGTGGCCGAGACCCGTTGCGACAACCGTTACGCGGATACGATCAGTCATTTCCGGATCAATAACCGTACCGATAACAACTGTGGCATCAGGTGATGTGTATTCCTTCACCGCGTTACCAACTTCCTGGAATTCGCCAATCGACAAGTCCATACCTGCCGTAACGTTTACTAGGATGCCGTTCGCGCCTGCCAAGTTAATGTCTTCAAGCAATGGACTGGACGCTGCGGCTTCGGCCGCTTCCCGAGCACGATCCTCACCCGACGATGTACCTGATCCCATCATTGCCATACCCATCTCAGACATTACTGTTCGCACGTCTGCAAAATCGACATTGATCAGGCCTGGCCGAGTAATCAGTTCAGCAATACCTTGAACTGCACCTTGCAACACCTGATTTGCCGAACGGAAAGCATCGAGCAGAGTTGTCTCACCACCAAGAACAGTAAGCAGCTTCTCATTTGGAATAGTAATAAGCGAATCGACATACTTACCGAGTTCCGCGATACCGTGATCCGCGATTTGCATGCGTTTACTACCTTCCATCTCGAAAGGTTTGGTAACAATTGCGACCGTCAGAATACCCAGTTCCTTAGCAACCTGTGCAACGATCGGTGCCGCCCCTGTTCCAGTGCCGCCGCCCATGCCGGCCGTGATGAACAGCATGTCTGCGCCTTCGATAACCTCGAGAATACGATCGCGATCTTCCATTGCCGCCTGACGGCCAATGTCAGGATCAGCGCCAGCACCGAGTCCCTTCGTAATATTGCAACCAATCTGTAATGACGTTCGCACGCGCGATCCTTGTAGTGCTTGCGAGTCTGTGTTGGCACAGATGAAATCGACACCCTCGATGCCGGTTTCCAGCATGTGCGCTACTGCGTTACCGCCGCCGCCGCCGACACCGATGACTTTGATGACAGCTGTCGAACTGTGCGCATCCATTAATTCAAACATTGAGTTTTCCTCCGCTTTTTAAACTTGTGATACTTCTATTATTAAAATTGGCCTTGGAACCACGATGTTATGCGCTCCCAAATTTTCCCTAAGTTGCCGCCGATCGGTGTGCTGCGCCGATCCCGGCGTGAAATATTTTCGAAACCGTATAGCAATAAACCAACACCTGTGGCGTGGATCGGATTGCGTATGACATCAATCAATCCTTCAACATATTGTGGTGACCCGAGTCGTACGGGCATATGGAAGACCTCTTCCGCGAGCTCCACCGCACCTTCCATTTTTGCGCTGCCACCGGTGATAACTATGCCGGCCGCGATTAGTTCTTCAAATCCGCTGCGACGCAACTCATCTCGGACCAGCCCAAAGAGTTCTTCGTAGCGGGGTTCGACAATTTCAGCGAGTGTTTGACGGGCCAGTCGCCGTGGTGGGCGTTCGCCGACACTTGGGACTTCGATCGTTTCGTCCGGATTGGCCAGCTGCGACAACGCACAGGCATACTTAATTTTTATCTCTTCTGCGTATTGCGTCGGCGTTCGCATCGATACAGCGATATCATTGGTAACCTGATCGCCCGCGATCGGTATGACCGCCGTATGCTGAATAGCACCGCCAAGGAACACAGCTATATCAGTGGTGCCACCGCCGATATCCACGATGCAAGATCCAAGCTCCTTTTCATCGTCTGTCAGAACTGCATAACTAGACGCCAGCTGCTCAAGGACGATGTCGTCAACTTCGAGACCACATCGTTTCACGCACTTAACAATATTCTGTGCGGCACTTTCGGCGCCGGTGACCATATGCACTTTCGCCTCAAGACGAACACCCGACATACCGATGGGCTCGCGAATACCCTCCTGCTTGTCGATGACGAACTCCTGTGGAAGGATATGCAATATCTTCTGGTCAGCAGGAATAGCCACTGCACGCGCGGCATCGATAACTCTATCGACGTCGCTGGCACTAACTTCGGAGTCTCTGATCCCAACGATACCGTGCGAATTGAGACTACGAATATGGTTGCCCGCGATTCCTGTATACACCGAGTGAATATCGCAACCTGCCATCAGCTCCGCTTCCTCCACGGCACGTTGAATCGAATGCACCGTTGACTCGATGTTAACGACAACACCTTTCTTCAGGCCGCGTGAAGGGTGCGTACCAATTCCGACGATCTCTATTTCGCTGTCTTCATTCACTTCGCCAACAATCGCCACCACTTTCGAAGTGCCAATGTCGAGTCCGACAATCAGATTTTTGTCAGGTCTTTTAGACATTCAATTTATTCCTCTGGCTGCAAGCATTTCCTGCTTGGCCCTTTCTGGATCACTTACTGGTGTCGGCGAACTACCTTTCCAGCCAATCGTGAAGCCATTTCCGTATCGCATATCGACATAGTCGATTTCCTTTCCACGGCTGGTGATGATGTCCGCGACAACATTAAGAAAAAGGTCCGTTCGATCAGCAACAGCTTTTCTACCCAAGCGAACATCAATTCCATTGCCAAGAGTCATTTCCCAAGAGCCACGCGCATCGAGGTGAACTCGGCGAACGTCCAGCCCCCTTGGAATCAGTTGTTCGCGAACAGCCAGATAGCGTGTAGCAACTTCGGTAGAACTAGTATCTGGCCCACTGAGTCTCGGCAATTCAGCTGGCACATGACGTGACTCGTCAATGAATAATTCACCACGCGTATTCAGAAGGCCCTTGTCGCCCCACGCTGCAGCGGGAACCTGCTCGGTGACGGTGATCGATATTCGATTTGGCCAGTGGCGAGCGACACGTGCCTGATCGATCCACGGCAGCGCAACGATCAAATCCTGAATCCGATCGATGTCAGCGCCAACAAAACCAGCGTCGATCTCTTCACTTATGGCATCTTCAATATGCAAAGCAGTGACTCGCTGAAATGGTCCGCTGATCTCGATGGATGTGATCTCTCTGTCGAGCATTGTGAGACTCAACTGGTAGATAGCTGCCACCATGGTGATCACAAAAAACGGTGTAAGTATCTTGCCTATTCGAATCTTCGGCCACTGCATGCGTGGCGTGGCTTTCTTCTTACGTCTATTGGCTTGCTTAAGCACCATGTGCGGCTACCTCAACGTTGTTTTCTATTTGGCCAGCGACAAAACTCGTTTCCAGAATTCTCCAGCACAATTCAGCAAAATCGATGCCGTCTCGTTGTGCCGCCATCGGCACCAGGCTGTGACTTGTCATGCCCGGCACTGTATTCACTTCAAGCACTAGCGGCTGGCCGTCTGAGCCAGTCATAAAATCTACCCGACCCCAACCACTGCAACCCAATTCGTCGAATGCAGCAATAGCAAGATCCGCATAGCGTTGCTCCTCGTCGTCACTTGAGGTCCCTTTACAAACATATTCCGTGCGATCAGATTCGTATTTGGCGCGGTAGTCGTAAAAAACACGCGGTGTAACGATTCGAATGCTCGGCAATGCCTGACCCTGAAGAACCGACACGGTAAATTCGTCACCGTTAATACACTTCTCGATAAGCACTGTGTCGCCGTACAACAGCGCCACATCAAAAGCTTTGTTGAGTTCCGGCCGCTCGAACACTTTTGACATGCCAACACTGGAGCCCTGCCCCGAGGGCTTGATGATCAGGGGAAATCCGATCTGCTCGGCCGCGACGGAAGCCTCCGCAAGAGATCGCGCGACGGCATAATCAGGTGTCGGTATATCAGCTGCGCAAAATAGATGTTTGCTTCGTACTTTATCCATAGCGATAGCTGATGCCATTACGCCACTTCCCGTATACGGAACATTCAGCCATTGCAACGCACCTTGCAACATGCCGTCTTCACCACCGGGACCGTGTAACGCTATCCAGGCTCGATCGAATCCAGCGTCGCCGAATTCAGCCATCGATTTCTCGGCAGGATCCCAAGCGTGCGCATCAACATCCTTCGATTGCAGCGCCTTTAGCACTGCCGCACCGCTGTTAAGCGATACTTCCCGCTCGCTGGAATCGCCACCAAGCATAACCGCAACGCGCCCAAAATCGGATGCGTCTGTAATCATACTGCGTTGCTCAAATGCCCCCATGGACTTAATCATCGAGTCGCTCCCCGACGATGCACACTTCATGTATCAAGCTCACTCCATGTTCGTCGATTACTGTCTGTCGAACATGTTCGATGAGTTCTTCAATATCCGTTGCTGAGGCATTCTCTCGATTGATGATGAAGTTTGCATGCTTTTCGGAAACCTCTGCTCCGCCGATTCGACAACCCTTCAACCCTGCAGCTTCAATAAGGCGTGCCGAATGATCACCCTTTGGATTCCTGAAAACTGATCCGCAGCTTGGTAGTCCTAGCGGTTGCGTCATCTTTCGACGCTCCAACATCATGTTCATGTTATCAAGGCTGGGCTTAGCATCCGCGTCAAAGCGGAATGTCGCACCCAGAAACCACTCGTTTGCTGGGCCAGTCACGCTGCGGTAGCCAACCGCGTATTCATCTGGTGCTCGTTCGTGAATATCGCCATTACGATCAATCGTTCGCACCGATTCAACGTGCTTCCAGGTTTCTCCATCGTGCGCACCAGCATTCATTGCAAGCGCACCACCAACAGTCCCTGGTATGCCAGCGAAAAACTCTGATGGCCCCAACTCCCATCGAACACATTGTCGCGCCAACTGTGTACAAGGCAATCCAGAGCCAGCACTTACAAGGTAATGATCCGTGCGCTCGAGGTTACGCAAAATCTTAGTCGCTGACACGACAACACCCGGCAAGCCACCATCACGAACCAAGAGGTTGCTGCCAACGCCGTGCCAGAAAATGGGTGTGTCTGCGTCCAGCTCTCTGAGGAATTCGGAGAGATCTTTGATGCTAGCTGGTACAAAGAAGATTTCCGCGGGGCCGCCCGCACGCCACGACGTATGTCGACTCATCGACTCTTCGTAGCGCAACTCACCTTGCACACTTAAGTCTCTTGCGGCAGCCATCATTTGTACACCTTCAATGCCGGCCCTTCATTGATCAGATCGGGAAGTTTCGCCGCATAAGTGCCGATGTCACCCGCACCCATGGTCAGCAAAAGATCATCGTCCTCCAGCAAGTCCAGCAGAACCGATTGCAAGGCATCAAACGACTCAATGAATACCGGTTCGACAGATCCACGCGTCCGAACAGCGCGAGCCATTGCTCGCCCATCGGCGCCAGCGATGGGCTCTTCACCCGCTGCGTAGACGTTAAGCAATACCAACACATCAGCATCAGAGAGTACGGTCGCAAAATCCTCCATTAAGTCAAGAGTTCGCGAGTAACGATGTGGCTGAAAAACTAGAACGACACGCTTATCAGGCCATCCCGACCGCGCCGCCGATAAGGTTGCTGCGATTTCCGTTGGGTGGTGACCGTAATCATCAACCAGCATCATGGTGCCGGCTGCAGTTTTGATATCGCCCATGCGTTGAAAGCGCCGATCAATTCCCTCGAACTCTTCGAGTGATTTTGCAATAGCAGCGTTACCGACCTGCAATTCGTTAGCTACAGCGATTGCTGCTAGGGCATTACGCACGTTATGCATTCCCGGCAACTGAAGCTTGATATGCAAACTATCTTCGCTGGATTTTCTTATGACATCGAACTCAGTAGTTGCTGCATCAAAGATGATATTGACCGCGCGAACATCAGCGTCTTCATTTATTCCATAAGAGGTTACCGAACGGCCGATATCGGCGAGTACATCGTTAACGCCAGGATCGTCAATGCAGACAACTGCCAGGCCATAAAATGGCAAGTTACGCAGAAACTCAATGAAGCCACTTTTTAGTTTTTCGATATCGCCATCATAGGTCGACATATGGTCTGCATCGATGTTGGTCACAACCGCGAGCATCGGCTTCAGATGAACAAACGACGCATCACTCTCGTCTGCCTCCGCGACCAGATAGTCGCCCTGCCCCAGCCGGGCATTCGCATCCGCACTCTTCAATCGGCCGCCAATTACAAAGGTCGGATCGAGACCGCCTTCGGCCAACATGCTGGCAATCAAACTAGTCGTAGTCGTCTTACCATGTGTACCGGCAACCGCGATCGAGTATCTGAAGCGCATAAGCTCAGCCAACATTTCTGCCCGACTGACGACTGGCATCAGTTGCTCTCTGGCAGCAGCAACTTCGGGGTTGGTTTCATCGACCGCGCTGGAAACAACTATGGCATCAGCATCTTGAATGTTGTCAGAAGCGTGACCAATGAATACGGTAGCACCTTGATCTTCAAGGCGCTTTGTCTGTTTATTCGGCTTCAGATCAGAGCCCTGCACTGCATATCCGAGGCTTAACATCACCTCTGCAATACCTGACATGCCAGAGCCGCCAATACCAACAAAATGTACGTAATGGATGCGTCGCATTTTCTTAATCATGAGACACCTCCAGCTTGTTCGAGGCACAGCTCGGTTATGCGAGACAATGAATCGGATTTTGCCAATGCGCGCGCCTTGTTCGCTTTTTCCAATAGAGCTGAGCGCGACTGCAACCAGTCGCGAAGCAAGTCCGCCAGCAGCTCCGGTGTCAATTCACTTTCTTGAATAATTGCGGCTGCGCCTGCTGTAGTCATCGGCTTCGCGTTTGCGGTTTGATGATCATCAACGGCTGTTGGATAAGGAACGAATAGTGCCGGTACTCCAGCGGCGCACAGTTCAGCAACCGTTAACGCACCGGCCCGGCAAACCACCAAGTCTGCCCATTCATAAACGGTGGCCATGTCCTCAATAAATGGCAACAATTCAACATCGACATCGTGACTGATATAGGCCTCTTCAGCCGCTTGCAATGTCCGCTCACCGCATTGGTGACGAACGACCGGTCGAACCTCAGGATCAAGCAACCCGAGTCCGGCGGGCACTGTCTGATTCAATGCTAATGCGCCCTGACTACCGCCTAGCACCAGTAGGCGCATGCGACCCTGCCTGCTGCTGTAACGATCGGCAGGCAGCGGCAATGCAGTAATATCTTCACGAACCGGATTACCCACAGTTTCCGCGACAACATCGGTATTAAAGCTGTCCGGGAAAGCCTGCAGCACAACCTGAGCAAAACGCGCCAAAAGACGGTTAGTCATTCCTGCTGCTGCATTTTGCTCGTGAATCAGGAGGGGCCGACGAGTCAACCAAGCGGCAATACCACCAGGCCCACTTGCGAATCCACCCATGCCAAGAACCGCAGCAGGACGACGACGAATTATTACAGCGAGCGCTTGGAGTAACGCCCAGCCAAGTTGCAATGGAGCGATAATCAAAGCGAGTGCACCCTTTCGGCGCAGACCCTTCACGCTAATCCATTCCATATCGATGCCGGTCTCAGGAATAATGCGCGCTTCCAATCCATGATGCGTTCCAAGCCATACAATTTCTCGTGAACTCGCCTGTAGCGCGCGTGCAACCGCTAAGGCCGGATATACGTGGCCACCTGTTCCACCTGCCATGATGAGTATTGGTCGCGAGCTCATAATGTCTTGCTCCGCTCACGACGTTTACGATTTACAGGCTTGGCATTGACCGCCAGTTCATGATGAATGCGAAGCAGCAGAGCAATACAAATCATCGTTATAATCAGACTGCTACGCCCATAACTAATTAGTGGGAGCGTCAAACCCTTGGTCGGTAGCATGCCCATGTTTACGCCGATATTGATGAAAGCCTGCATTCCAAGCCAGGCTCCAAGGCCTATCGCGATGTATGCCTCAAAGAGCCGCTCCGCATCCGCAGCGCGCATGGCGAGTTTGAATACACGCCAAAGTAGTGCCAGGAACAATGCAATCAATATGAATGAACCCAGTAAGCCGAACTCCTCCGCATACACTGCAAAGACGAAGTCGGTATGCGCCTCAGGCAGGTAAAAAAGCTTCTGTACACTGTCGCCAAGACCGACACCAAACCACTCACCACGACCGATAGCGATGAGTGACTGGGTTAGCTGAAAGCCAGAATCAAATGGATCAGCCCAGGGATCAAGAAAGCCAGTGATACGCCGCATTCGATATGGCGATGCAACAGCAAGAACCACCAGTGCCAGCACCGCGGTTACGAGGAATACTAGAAAATCACGAATTCGTGCGCCAGCGACAAACATCATGACCATCGCCGTAGCTAGCAACACTACGGTGGCACCGAGGTCTGGCTCCATCAGCAGTAAGACACATGCCAGACTCAGGACAATCATCGGCCGCAGAAAACCCGTGAACTCCTCACGCAACGACTTGTTACGTCTCACTAGATATCCGGCAAGATAGAGAATAAAGCAGAGCCTCGCGGGTTCTGATACTTGAAGATTCATTACGCCAAGTCGTACCCAACGAGTGCTGCCATTCACCTCATGGCCAATTCCTGGTATGAGAACGACTATTAGAAGCATGAAACCAACAAGCAAGATCAGTGGGCCAAGGCTGCGCCAAAGCCGCATAGGAATGAACAAACAGATAAACCCCGCCACCGCGCCAATCGCAGCTGCAACCAGTTGCCGCTGTATATAGAAAAAAGGATTGTTCGCCGTATTGTTGGAGATTGATATCGATGCTGACGTGAGAATCACAAAGCCGCCCATCAGCAGCGCCATCGCGATGATCAGTAATACAGAATCAATTTGTAATTCTGTTTTCATGCGCGCCGGGAACGGCCAGGTTGCGCTGTGAATCGTCATCGCTTCAGCGCCTCCACAGCAGCACAGAACAAATCACCACGCTCTGCATAGTTATTGTATTGATCGAAACTTGCGCACGCCGGCGCAAGCAGAACCGTGTCGTCAGACTCGGCGCACCCAGCGGCCATACTAACAGCGTCACTCATCGTATCGGCGAAGTGCACTGGCATTACGGTGTTAAGTGCATGCGCAATTTTTTCGGCATCTTTGCCGATCAGAACAGCGCCACGTAGTTTTCCTTCGACCGCGACGCCAAGGTCTCCAAAATCGCCGCCTTTTCCATCACCGCCAGCGACCAGCACCAGCATTGAGTCAACCGACTCGATTGCGGCAACCGCGGCGGCAACGTTCGTCGCTTTCGAGTCGTTAATGTAGTCAACGGCGGCGACTCGCGCGACAAACTGCATGCGATGTGGCAATCCAGGAAACTCGACCAAAACCTGTAGCATTGCGGACATATCAAGTCCGAGTAGATCTCCTACTGCCAATGCAGCTAATGCGTTCAGTTGATTATGGACGCCGTACATAGTTAGTTCATGCGTCGCGACTAGCAGCTTCCCACCGCAGGCTAGGTAAACTTGATCGTTATTAATCCGCAGCCCATATTGACCGTTAGCCGGAGCATCGAGCCCAAAGCTGATGATCCGATCGCAGTGTTTAACGTGCTTCAGAGCTTCTTCGTCCGCGCGATTGACAACGGCAGCTTTCGCTTCGCGATACACGCGATACTTCGCTCGTCGGTATTCATCCTCATCGGCGTGCCAATCCAGATGATCAGGTGACACATTAAGTAGAACAGCAACTTTTGCCGGCAGACTTTGCGTCCGATGCAATTGAAAGCTGGATAGCTCAAGTACATAGATATCGGGCTCATCCTGAGCCAATAGGTCCAGCGCAGGCTCACCAAGATTTCCGCCAGCAAGTGTGCTTCGTCCGTCCGCGAGACACATATAATAGAGCAAGGTCGTTACGGTACTTTTGCCATTCGATCCGGTGACAACGACGAAAGGTGCGTTTGCGTCACGGGCAAACAACTCGATGTCAGAGACAATTTCGAGTTTCTTTTTCCGGGCTTTAACCATCAACGGGTGGCCATCCGAAATACCGGGCGACGCTATGATCCTGCTGATTTCCTTTGTCAGTTTAATATCGCCAAGAACTAGCCTCGCATCGGAGGAGATTTCGCTGAGCTCGTCGATTCCGGGCGGTTTATCCCTGCTGTCGAAGAACGTCGCACTGATATCACTGCGCTGCAGGTAACGGGCGATCGATAGTCCAGTGGCACCCAAACCAACAACCAGATTCTTTGCAGCAGATGCCTGTGACTTACTCATCGTATTTTCAGGCTCGCAAGTCCAATCAACACTAGGATGACGGTAATAATCCAGAATCGGACAATAATTTTAGGCTCCGCCCAGCCTTTCAATTCGAAATGGTGATGCAGAGGCGCCATTCGGAAAACGCGTTTTCCCGTTAACTTGAATGAGGCGACCTGGATAATGACCGACAGAGTTTCGACAACAAACACACCGCCCATGATCGCCAGAACGATTTCCTGTCGTACAATAACTGCAACCACGCCGAGTGCAGCACCCAGAGATAGGGCGCCGATATCACCCATGAACACTTGCGCTGGGTATGTATTAAACCAAAGAAACCCCAATCCGGCGCCCGACATCGCAGCACAGAACACCATGATCTCTCCGGCACCCGCTACATAGGGAATACCCAGATATTCGGAAAAATTTGTGTTACCTGTTACGTATGCAAAAAGTCCAAGCGCTCCACCAACCAATACCGTTGGCATAATCGCAAGACCGTCTAGACCGTCCGTCAGATTGATCGCATTACTGAAGCCCACAATAAAAAAGTACGTTATAACGATTTGAAACATGCCAAGCGGGATCGAAAGATCCTTGAAATATGGAATCAATAATGAGTTCTGCACCTCATCAGTTGCCGTAACATACAGAGCAATGGCAGCTATAAGAGCCGCACTAGACTGCCAGAAGAGCTTTTGCTTCGCCGAAATACCAGTAGAGTCCTGCATTATGAGTTTCTTGTAGTCGTCGATGTAGCCGATAACACCAAAAGACAAAGTAACAAAGAGCACAATCCAGACGTAGTGGTTCTCGAGATCGGCCCACAATAACGTCGCTATAGAAATCGCCGTCAAGATTAGCGCGCCGCCCATTGTCGGCGTACCCACTTTTAGTAAATGAGTTTTAGGACCATCCTCACGAACGGGTTGACCGATTTGATTGACAATCAAACTCTTAATCATTTTCGGACCGACGATGAAACAGATTATCAATGCTGTTAGCGCACCGAGAATCGCACGCATAGTCAGGTAATTGAAAACGTTAAAGCTGGATTCGAACTGTGCGAGATATTCTGTGAGATAGAGCAGCATGATCAGGTCTCCTCTCTCTCAGGGTCAACAACTTGTAATGCATCGACGACACGCTCCATTCGCATTGAGCGAGAACCTTTTATAAGTACGTTCGTCGTACTTCCTGCGGTCCTGGCATCCTCGATGAGTGTGTCGATATCCGAGTACCAGTTGGCACCCTCGCCGAACACTTCAGTACTGGCCTTCGAAAGATCGCCAAGCGCGAGCAAACGATCAATACCGTTTGCTCGTGCTGATGCTCCAATCTCGCGATGCAAATCCTTTGCATCGTCTCCAAGTTCTTTCATGTCACCCAATACGAGCCAGCTTTCTCCTTCAAGGCCCGCAAGGAATTCCATCGCCATCGTGACCGATAACGGATTTGCGTTGTAACTATCATCGAACAGTGTGCAACCATTGATGCCATTAAGGGGCTGTAACCGACCAGCAACGGGCCGAATACTTTCCAACGCAAATTTGATCTGCTCCACGTCCACATCCAGTGCCACTGCCACAGCCGCTGCCGCGCAGGCGTTCTGAACGTTGTGCATTCCAGGTAGCGGCAGCGACACGTTGATGCTGGTATTCGGCAGATGTAAATCGAAAGTGGTAAACGCGGAATTCAATTCGATATTATCGGCCGTGACATCGGCCGCTACCGTGAATCCGAAACTCAAGATTTTGACATCATCAACCAGCGACATCCAGTAGCTGTAGTAGTCATCATCGGCATTCAGAACAGCAAAAGTTGGCCGCTTTTGCGTCTCGAGAATCTCGCCTTTGGCGCGCGCGACTCCCTCAATCGACCCAAAGCCTTCAAGGTGAGCGGCGGCGGCATTAGTGATTACAACTACGTCAGGATTCGCCAGCGAAGAGAGATATGCGATTTCGCCAACGTGGTTTGCTCCCATTTCAATAACGGCATACTCGTGCTCCGCACTGATACGAGTGAGCATTAAGGGCATGCCGATCTCATTGTTCAAATTGCCATGTGTCGCAAGCGTCGGCGCTTTCATGCTGAGGCAGGCAGCGACAAGCTCCTTCAAAGTTGTCTTGCCATTGCTGCCGGTTATGCCAACAACACACACGTCTTGACCGTTCCGCCAGGCTGCACCGAATCGGCCGAGCGCCAGACGAGTATCGTCCACTTTTATTTGTGTAATTTGGTCTGCAATGTCGTCACTTACGACTACGCCTGCCACTCCATTTAAGTTGGCACTTCCAGTATGCTCATGACCGTCGAAGTTTGGTCCCTGCAATGCAAAGAAGAGTTCGCCATCTTGGATCGTTCGCGTGTCTATGCTGACTCCACTAAAATTTCGATCTTCGCCGTAAAGCACCCCGTTCATGCAGTCCGCAGCCTGTGCTAGCGAGTTAATCATTCGCTCGCCTCCCAGGACTTGGTCGCGCGATTTGCCAGCGCGATATCTGAAAACGGCCGGCATTTACCATTCACTTCCTGATATTTTTCATGGCCCTTGCCTGCAATCAGTACAAAATCACTTGGGGTCGCGTTCGCGATCGTCCATGCAATTGCCGCTGCCCTATCCTCAATGACCGTTGCATTTTCTGCCTCTATCAGCCCACTAACGATATCGTCAATAATTTCTGTCGGATTCTCAGAGCGTGGATTATCACTTGTTATTACGACCCGATCCGCTAGTCGCTCCGCCAGCTTTGCCATCAATGGGCGCTTGCCTATGTCACGTTCGCCACCACAGCCGAAGACACACCAAAGTTTTCCACGACAATGAGGGCGCAATGCTTTCAGTGCTGATTCGATCGCATCCGGCGTATGCGCATAATCGATATACACTGTACAATCCGTCCTTGGCACTCTCTGCATACGACCAGATGGCGCTTCAGTTAAACTCATGACATGAGATGCCTTGTCGAGATCTACGCCGCTAGCGAGCAGGTAGGCGAGAACTATCGCGGCGTTCGCAATATTGAAGTCCCCTGGCAATGGCAACATGAATTTTCCGTCGCCCCAAGAGCTCGTAAATGATATGTCGGAGCCCTGTTCGTTCGCGACAACTGATCTCACGAAGACGAAGGGTCGTCCGTTCGCAACACGATCAAAATGTGTAGATACGGTAACGACGTCCTGACCGCAGCGTGCCGCCAGATCCATACCATAAGATGAATCAAGGTTTATGATCTTTAGCCTCGGCCCATGCTCGAGAAACAGTCTTGATTTACTATCAAAATACGCTTGCATATCGCCGTGATAGTCAAGGTGATCGCGCGTCAGGTTAGTGAAAATCGCGGCATCAAATTGCACACCGTTAACCCTACCTTGCGACAATGCATGTGAAGAAACCTCAATAGCCACAGACGTGGCATCGGCATCAACAAACTCAGCGAGTCGGCCATGTAACTCAATGGCTGCTGGCGTGGTCATACCCGCTATTTTGTCCAGTTCATCTATGCCGGAACCCAGAGTGCCGATGTAAGCACAACGATCATCCAGTTGCTGCAAACATTGCGCCAATAGCCAGGCAACCGTCGTCTTGCCATTGGTTCCTGTAACGCCAATGGTTTTCAGGGCATGGGAAGGGCTTCCGTAAAATCTGTTTGCTATTTCGCCAAGATGCGAAGCCAGATTGTCGACTGTGATCATGGCTATGCCGGTAGCCGCCGGTGTAGCCGCCGTACTTGCATCCCATGCGACGGCAGACGCACCAGCAGCTATTGCTTCCTGTAAATAATCGAGTCCATGGCTATCTATTCCCTCGCATGCGAGGAACAGATAACCGTCCCTCACTTGTCGGCTATCGCTAGCGATTCCGGTTACACAAAGAGCTGGTGCATCGGCAAATCCATGTAGTAATTTGGATAGTGATAGTGATGAATTCATCTGTATCGCCGGCATGCTCATTGGCTCACGCTCCGGCCCGCCATTGCTTGTATGACGTCACCGGGACCCCGAGCAGGCATCGCGTCGGGCGGCACTGCCAATAATCGTAAGGATTCTGACATTACGTCCGCGAAAACTGGTGCTGCGACATCGCTACCGTAATATAGCTCACCGCTGGGCTCATCAATGACCACGACTGTTGCTAGCCGCGGTTCGCTGGCCGGTGCCAGTCCAGCAAAGATTGAAAAGTATTTGTTTTGTGAATGGCCACCTTTCGCGGCTTTCCAGGCTGTTCCAGTCTTACCTGCAATCCGATAGCCATCGACCGATGCTTTCGTGCCAGTGCCGCTTGGTCGAACTACTTCTTCCAGCATGCGTCGCACCGCATTCGCTGTGTCATTCGACACAATGCGCTCGCCTCGAGCCGCCTCTTCAACTGCAAACAATGAGATGGGCTGCATAATGCCGCCATTGCCGATCACAGCATAGGCTTGGGCGAGTTGTAGTGGCGTCACTGCTACGCCGTAGCCATATGCAATAGTTGCCTGAGAAATAGGACGCCAATTACTGTAATGCGTCAACATACCTGCAGACTCACCGGGAAAGCCACTGCTCGTCATTTCACCGAGTCCAAATTGAGATACTGTTCCCCACAGCTGATCTGATTGCAGAGTCATCGCCAGTTTGGTCACACCAACATTACTGGAGCGTGCGAGTATAGTTGTCAGGCTAATGCGACCAAGGTTTCGGTGATCTTCGATTTTCTTGGCGCCGACAGTTATATATCCTGGTGAGGTATCGACCAAGCTACTCGGGTGGTATTGGCCACTCTCCAGCGCCGCTGCAATAATCAGAGGCTTGATGCTCGAGCCTGGTTCAAAAATATCAGTGATGGCTCTGTTTCTGTAGCGTGCTGCCACAAATTGTGATCGATCATTTGGGTTATAGGTGGGCTGATTCGCCATCGCCAATACCTCACCTGTCTGAACATCCAGGATAACCACTGAGCCAGAGCGTGCGTTATGTGTTTTCACCGCAGCTTTTAGTGTGCGATACGCAAGGTACTGCAGCCTAAGATCGATGCTTATTCTAAGGTCCTTGCCATGACGTGGGGGACGTATGCTTTCGACATTTTCTATCGATCTACCCAGACGATCCTTCAGAACTCGCTTTGCACCAGACTCGCCTTCGAGCCAATGATTCATCGCAAGTTCGAGTCCCTCCTGACCTTCATCATCAATATTGGTAAAACCGACCAAGTGCCCTGTAACTTCCGACGCTGGATAGTAACGACGGTACTCCCGTTGAACATTAATACCGGGCAATTTAAGCGCCATTACACGTAATGCCGGATTAGGATTCAAATGCCGTTTGAGGTAAAGAAATTCCTTGTCCATGTTGCGCGTAATTCGACGCATCAATGTCTCTGAATCGACACCGAGAGCCTTAGCGAGCTGTGGAATTTTTTCGACAGAGCTAGCAAATTCTTTTGGGTTGGCCCAAATGCTGTCGACAGGAGTGCTAATCGCAAGCGGCTCGCCATTTCTGTCGAGTATATTGCCGCGATGTGCCGAGATCGATTCCGTACGCAGATGACGCGTGTCAGCCTGCCGATTCAGAAAATCCTTATTAAGGACTTGCAGCTGAACCGCACGCACCATCAGCGATAACGCCACCAGTGCAAAGAACGTTATCACCAGCGTCACTCTGCCGCCGATCCGCCGTGCAGTTTTTTGTTTTTTTTCTGCTCCGCGTGTCATGGCCGCTCAATTACGTAGATTTCCGTTGATGCAGGTCGCACAAGGGACAATTCATCAGTCGCGACCCGTTCAATTCGTGCATGCGTGGCCCAAGTACTTTGTTCAATTTGCAGCTGGCCCCATTCAATGTTCAATTCATCTCGTTCATGCGTAAGCCCTTCGAGCTCTATAAATAATTCTCGTGATTCATGCTTCGTATACACCAATGCCACCGAGCTCAAGACGCATACAAGAGCGAAAACAAATACCAGCAGAAACGGCTGTCGCGATTTTGTCGTCTGCATCAGACACTTTCCCCAATTCTGAGGCGAGCACTGCGCGATCTTCGATTCATCTGAATCTCATCATCCGTCGCCACAACAACCTTACCGATGGTCTTCATCTTTGGTCGAAACTCGTCCGGTATCGTCGGCATTCCACGGTACTGCTCTGGCTCACGCGACATATCGCGTATGAAGCGCTTTACCATTCGGTCTTCCAGCGAGTGGAAACTGATCACACAAAGCCGACCACCTTTTCTCAATACGTCCATCGACTGGTACAAGAGCGCCTCTAATTGCTCGAGCTCACCGTTGATCGCGATACGAATTGCCTGAAAGGTTTTCGTCGCAGGATGTTTCTTCTTGGCGCGCACTTTGGCAGGTACTGCCGCCTCAATGATCGTCGCAAGTTGTACTGTTGTCTCTATTCGCGAATTCACGCGTGCATCGCAAATAGCACGTGCGATTCGTAATGCGTGAGCTTCCTCACCAAATTTTCGTAAAACGTGTATCAATTCTCTTTGTTCCACATTTGCAATGAAATCACTCGCGGACGTACCCGAGTCCGGATCCATTCGCATATCGAGCGGGCCGTCACGAAGGAAACTGAAGCCTCTATGAGGCGCATCCAGTTGCGGTGAGGAAACCCCCAGGTCGAAGAGGAGTCCGTCCACTTCTCCCTGTAGATTCCTTTCTTCAATGAGTTTCTGAAGTTGCGCACTTTCACCCCTGATCAATTCAAATCGCGGATCGTCAGTCAGGATTTTCGGTGCTGAAGCTATCGCGTCTGGATCTCGATCGATGCCGATCAACCTTCCATTCGAATTAAGGTGCTTCAGTATTTCCCCACTGTGGCCACCGCGGCCGAACGTTCCATCGACGTAACAGCCGTCTTTTTTTATATCCAGCCCTTCAAGGACTGGCCCCAGCAGCACCGGGACATGCTCGTTGCTGCTCATGAAATGATCAGCCTCTTAGAATGAAATGGATTCGAGGTCGGCCGGCATGTCGCCGTCATCCTCGTCGCTAAGCCATGCGTCGCGCTTTTCGTTCCAGGTTACTTCATCCCACAATTCAAACTTATTGCCCTGACCTATCAGTATTCCCTGCTTATCGAGGCTGGCGAATTCCCTGAGTTCTTTCGAAACAAGGATCCGGCCATTACCATCCATGTCGATCTCGGTTGCATAACCAACCATAATCCGCACTATTCGGCGTGCGACCTTATTCATGCTGGGCAATCGCACTAACTTGCGCTCAAGCTCTTCCCAGTCGGGCAGCGGGTACACGAGGAGGCAGTGGTCCTTATCCACAGTCACAATCAACTCACCCTCACAACGAGCAGACAGCCGCTCCCGATACCGGGTTGGTATTGCCATGCGCCCCTTGGCGTCGAGTGATACTTTTGTAGCCCCTCTAAACACGGTGATTCGGACTTGCCAGGAATCGCTTTTCTGACACGATATCCGGGCATTTAGCCCATTTCCTCCCACTTTTTTCCACCTTTCAACACTATAGAGATGGCCCTAATTATGTGCAACAACATGTACTGATTAATTGTTGCTGTACAGGGACTTAGGGCACTTCGATGGCTCAAATTAGGCGAAAAGTGGAGGCATCTGCGCTAGGAAAATCAATTGCTTATAAGTGCTTATTAAATACAGCCTTACAACGAGATAAAATTTCGAAGACAACTGGTAATTTAGGGGTAAATCGAACGCTTAACGCGCAATTCGCGCCGGGGCTAACCATCACAGCACGAGAGTCATTGCATCTACTTGATCTTAAAGGATAAAAGGAAAGTGAGAAAGCCGGAGCCAGCAATAAGCCGGGTTCTGTCGAGAACAATCATTCATCTGGGATGACTGTCACCAGCCACCTCAAGCAACCTACCCGGGAGTCCGCTCGGGACCGACGGTGCAAGCTAAGCCTGCGTACTCCCCTATTTGGTCTTGCTCCGGGCGGGGTTTACCATGCCGCGAACCGTTACCAGTCGCGCGGTGCGCTCTTACCGCACCTTTTCACCCTTACCGACGATGATCCGAGGATCACGCCGGCGGTATATTTTCTGTGGCACTTTCCATAGGCTCGCGCCTCCCAGGCGTTACCTGGCGCCCTGTCCGAAGGAGCCCGGACTTTCCTCTATAGCGAACTACAGCGATTGTCTGACCAACTCCGGCTTTCTCGGCGGCGAGTCTACTGCATTTTACCGCCAGTAATGCAGTAAATCATCTCAGGTCAATTGACAGCTACCTTGTCATTAATGATCTAGTGGCCGGTAACTGGCCAGTCTATGCCGTCGCGGGTGTCTACGCGCTGATCCTGAACTGCGTCTTTTATCCCTACGCAGAAAGAAAATTTCAAGACTAGTACGGCGATCATTACATTAGCTATACCAGCTGTGTGAGGTGTTAGTTATAGCCCATCTTTGAGCTCAAGTAACCTTTCATACAGCGCATTTCGCTTAAGGCCTGTGGCGTCAGCTGCAACCTTAGCTGCATCCTTTGCAGACAAGTGCTTACAAAGCGCCCGCAACAGACGATCAACCTCCAATGGCGATTCATGCCCCTCTGTGGACCCCGACACAACGATGACAAATTCACCCTTCCGAACGATGGTCCCGTCCCCGATCTGCCTTTGCAGTTCTTGCAGCGATTCCTGAATGCATTGTTCATGCATTTTTGTCAGTTCCCGACCAATGAATGCCTGTCGGTCCGGACCGAAAATATCGACCATATCGTCCAGACACTCCACGATACGATGCACTGACTCGTAAATTATTATCGTGCGGCATTCGCTGGCAAGCTTTTCCAACCAATCTTTTCTGGCGATGCGTTTCGATGGCGCAAATCCCTCGAAGCAAAATCGGTCAGTCGGAATTCCCGCCACTGACAACGCTGCAATACCAGCGCTCGCACCCGGAATCGGAGAAACGACGACATCGCGCTCATGCGCTGCACGGACGAGTCGAAAGCCCGGGTCACTAACTAAGGGGGTTCCCGCATCACTAACCAGTGCGACGTCATCGCCTGCCTCAAGTCGTTCGATAATGCTACCGACGATCTTTTCTTCATTATGATCGTGCAATGCCATAAGTCTCGTCTTACAGCCAATATGCATTAGCAATCGCCCGGTGTGCCGAGTATCCTCAGCTGCAATAAGACTCACCTCAACGAGTGTTTGGCGTGCTCGAGATGTTAGGTCTTCAAGATTACCGATCGGCGTTGCAACAATGAAAAGTGTGCCGCTCATTGGGCTTTAGATCCTCGCTCCGGATTGAATATTTGATGAAACAATTATATGACGAATACTCACAGACATCCTGCAGGTAAATTCCACTCACTGGCAAGTATTGTCTCGATGCTCGGGATTATATTATTGCTGGGAGCTTGTGAAACGACAGGAAGCGGGCGTCTGTTGGGTTCGGGTGAGCATCGTGCAGAACGACTTGCGGATAACGGTCAGCACCAAGACGCAGCGGTTGCCTATATTGGCCTGGCAACCAATGCTGCCGGAACTAAGCGCGATCGACTGATACTATTAGCGGTTGAGCAATGGCTCGATGCGGGTGATCTAAGCAGAGCAGAGCGAGCAAGCGCCAGAGTCCAGACACCCTCCTCCGGACCGTTATTGCCAATCTGGAACACGAACTCAGCGGCACTTAGTCTTTATCGCGGCAACGCCGACGCGGCACTGCAGTTGCTGGAGCCGCTGAGTCGACAATCACTATCTTTACGAGATCGGCTTCGCGTTGAAGTTTTGCGCGCCGACGCCTGGACCCAGAAGCAGGATCCGGCTCGTGCAATAGAATTAATGGAGCAGCGCGAGACATGGCTTTCTGGCTCGAAGCAAATCGAGGCCAATCGGAACCGTCTCTGGCAAGGATTGCTATACAGCGATCCACAGGTACTGCGGCAAGCTGCACAAATTGTAACGAACGAACAAATACGCGGTTGGCTAACCCTCGGGTCACTCGCAACCTCTACCGGCCAACAGGGTGTCGGCTGGAGCAATGGAATATTCCGCTGGCGCACGGCGAACCCAGACCACCCTGCACTAACAATCATCGGTAAGGCGAAATCGTTTGATCAAGAGTTACTCGACTACCCACGACAGGTGGCACTACTATTACCCTTGAGCGGGCGCTCTGCCGTCGTAGGCAAAGCAATTCAAAACGGCTTTTTAGGGGCCTACTTTGCCACAGCAACTGCGCTTGATGACCACCAGTCTCTCCGGATTTACGATGTTAACTCCGAAGGTGGTGCAAGCGCCGCTTATCAAAACGCAGTAGCAGACGGCGCCGAGTTCGTTGTCGGTCCACTCTTGAAAAACAACGTCACCGAACTCGCGAACGATATTCTGATGCCCGTTCCAGTACTAGCATTGAACTACCTTCCAGATGATATGTTCGCACCGCTGGGCTTATACCAGTTCGCGCTTGCACCTGAGGACGAGGCATCGTCTGTGGCCATTCGCGTACTGGGCGACGGCTATACTCGCGCTGTCGCGCTGGTCCCGAATGATGATCGTGGTCGACGGGTTCTGCAGAGCTTCATGACAGAGTTCGAAGCTCTCGGCGGCATACTATTGGACCATAGAAGTTATACGCCGGACAAAACGGACTTCTCAAATGAGATCGAAAACCTCATGGGTCTTTCTAGCAGTGTACGGCGCTATCAAAAAATACGCGCGCACATTGGAAGTGGTTTGCAGTTTGATCCACGACGACGCCAAGATGCTGAGGTCATATTTCTTGCGGCTGCGGCCGGGCCTGGCCGATTACTCAAGTCCCAGCTCAAATTTCATTACTCGGGAGATTTACCGGCGTACTCGACATCGTCCGTTAATTCGCTGGATGGTCGCTCCAATGCAGACCTCAATGGAATCATGTTTGCCGACGCGCCGTGGCTGATCGACCCTCAGCCATGGATTCGCTACTTACCTGAGACCTATGCCCAGAATTGGCCTGAAGAGCGCCGCCTAGGTCGATTGCACGCGATGGGTTATGACGCCTACAACTTGATCGCCTCCTTATATGCGAATCGCGATGGTGGAATGGAGGAATTAAATGGTGCGACAGGCGATCTATTCCTTGATCGGCGAGGCCGTGTTCACCGCCGCCTCGCGTGGGCTCAATTTCAACGTGGAGAGGCTGTCGCACTGTCAGATCAAGAAGAAGTCGGCGGACCGATACAAGACACTACTGACAACGGTGTAAAAATCGCTCCCAACGCTGCTGATGAATCGCCGTGGGATGACTCGCCACAAGAACAACTGTAGGCAGACGCGCTAAGCAACTGGCATTTACTTACTCATCAAGCGCTAATTGCAGTCAGTCGATCAACATAAACAGCGCAAAATCATTCGGGTAGCAGCTATGTTCGTCGCACGGTATTATCGCTTTTCGAATTTCACGATGTGATTCGCTGTCGTTGCTATCGAAGGCCACTCAGGTGAACGGCTCGAGTGGCCGAAAGATGCTTTTCGATCAATAAAATCAAACCTATAAACATCTGCTGATAGAATCCAGCAGAATAAGTATTAATGGAGCAACCATGGATCCCGTAGCACGAGTTCGCGGTCATTTTACAGAAAGTATTGCCACTAAAGTAATGGCGGCGGAACAAATCGCCGAAAGCATCGCAGCCGCAGGCCAGGTGATGAGTAATGCCATTCTCAATGATGGCAAGATCATGAGCTGCGGCAACGGTGGGTCCGCAGCTGACGCTCAACACCTTTCCTCCGAACTCCTAAATCGATTTGAAATGGAACGCCCTGGACTGCCGGCAATAGCCCTGACAACCGACAGCTCAACGTTAACGTCGATTTCCAATGACTATGCCTACGAAGAAATATTTTCTAAGCAAGTACGTGCACTAGGAAAAGAACAAGACGTCCTATTGGGTATTTCAACGTCGGGTAATTCAGAAAATGTCATCCGCGCAATCGCCGCAGCCCATGAACGCGGCATGAATGTAATAGCACTAACTGGAAGAGATGGTGGCCGCATGGCCAATATATTCCAACCGGGCGACGTAGAAATAAGAGTCCCAGCAACAAGAACGGCAAGAATCCAGGAGGTACACCTGATCGTTATCCACTGCCTCTGCGACCTGATAGACACAACCCTACTTGGCGAGCAGTAAGAAATACGCATTGGTTCGGCTGTGGCGTGATCAAGCGTTGTTTCGTTCTACTTGACGATTGTGAGGTGAGGATGTGATCGCGTCTCTTCTACTTCGATTTCAGCTGATGGCTCGGCGTGTTCGGCTTTTTCAGTGTCTTGCGAGAAGACCATGCCCTGGCCAGTTTCGCGGGCATAGATGCCAAGTACTGACTGTATCGGGACCCAAACATCAAATTGTGCACCGCTAAAACGTGCTCGAAAACTGACTGCATCATTAGTTAGCTTCAGATTATGCGCCGCCGAGTCACTGACGTTCAGAATGATCTTACCATCCTTTATATGCTCGACCGGAACGCTTACGCCGTCCACCGATGTATCTACAACGATATGAGGCGTATGCGAATTATCGCCCATCCACTCGTGCATTGCGCGAATTAGGTAGGGACGTTTTGAGCAGCCGCGTTGTTCCATCACTGTTCTTTTTCTTATTTATCATCGCCAAAGAGTGCTAGCTTACCACCAATTTGAGCGCCTTCTTCAAGCTTAACTTAAGACAAAAGATCGACCTACAAACGCATTTCTTGCTCGAGCTCAGTCATACCCTGCTGGAACGACCGTCGCGCGAAAACCCGATCCATATATTTTTCAATCGGTTCGGCACTTTTACCCAAATCAATCCCATATATAGGCAAGCGCCACAAGAGCGGTGCAATTGTGCAATCAACCAACGAAAACTCTTCGCTCAGAAAATACGGCCGTGCGGCGAACAGCTCGGTGCTTTGCAGAATACTCTCACGCAGCATCTTTCGCGCTTTACTGCCCAATTTACCATCAGGACTAGTCTCCACTTCTTCAGCTATCGAATACCAGTCGGTCTCGATACGGAATAGCACCAGACGAAACTGGGCCCGGGTAACTGGATCAACCGGCATCAAAGGAGGATGCGGAAAGCGCTCGTCAAGATACTCAATAATTACGCGTGAGTCGTACAAGGTTAAATCACGATCCACGAGAGTCGGTACGCTATGGTAAGGATTGAGATCCATCAGATCCTCGGGTAAATCTTGCCCCATAATGTTTGAAATCTTGATATTGATGTTCTTTTCGGCCAGTACGAGCCGAGTGCGATGACTGTGAATATCTGTCGGTCGCGAGAACAGCGTCATTACTGAGCGACGATTGGCTATTACTCCCATTACTTTACATCCTTCCATATTTGTTTCTTCAGCATCCTAGCGATGATCAGGAAGAAAATAAGATACATAATTACCCACTTGCCCAACATTACGCGAAATCCGCGAATTGGCTCGGCGATGTAAGCAAGAAAATTAACTGTGTCACGTACGAATTTATCGTAGTCCTCGGAATCCATCATCCCCGGCGTCATCTGCTCGAAGCCTTCGAACGTCGTCGTTACAGATCCGTCATCGTTTTCGTGATTTTCAATATGCGCAGACTGGTAGCCCTGCAATTCCCACAATACATGAGGCATACTGGTTCCCGGTAACACAATATTGTTGACGCCGGTCGGGCTTTCAGCCTCGACATAAAAACCCTTCAGAAAATTGAAGATGTAATCTGCACCTTTAGCTCGAGCCATAAGAGATAAGTCAGGTGGCGTCGTACCATACCATTGTGCTGCATCATCGCTTGGCATGGATGCCTGAATCGTTTCGAATGTCCTTTCGGCATTAAACATCAGGTTATCGACCAGCATTTTCTCAGACAGATCGAGATCCTTGCCGATGGTTTCATAGCGAACATACTTTGCTGAATGACATCCAGAGCAGTAATTCATGAAGTTAGCTGCACCACGCTGCAACGAATGGATGTTGCTCGGATCAATATCCGCTGATTCGAGCTCAACCCCAGCACTAGCTGCTAATCCCTGGGTCGTAAAGAGGTATGTACTTACGATTACGAGGCTAGCAATATTCTTAAACTTAACCATGGTAGACAACCCTATCTGGAACGGGCTTCGTCTTATCAATTGTCGTGTAATATGGCATTAGTATGAAGAACGCGAAGTAGATCACAGAAAATACTCTTGCGGCCAGCACGTACAGAGGGTCTGCCGGCATCGTACCCAGCCAGCCCAGCACCAAGAACGTAACAACGAAAATACTCAGCGCAGACTTGTAGATCCAACCGCGATACCGAATGGACTTAACGCGTGCTCGATCCAGCCAGGGCAGAAACAGAGGTATCACCACTGACAAGCCAAAGAGAATGAATCCCCCAAGTTTATCCGGCACCGCTCTTAAAATCGCGTAGAACGGCGTGAAATACCAGACCGGCGCGATGTGCTCAGGCGTAGCAGTCAGGTTTGCCGGTTCGAAGTTGGCATGCTCTAGGAAGTAACCGCCCATATCCGGCGCAAAGAACACCACAGAGAAGAAGATAATCAGAAAAATAATAATCGCGACCAAATCCTTACTCGTGTGATATGGATGGAAAGCAACACCGTCCAACGGTACTCCGTCAGCACCCTTATTGCTCTTGATTTCAATGCCATCCGGATTATTCGATCCGACTTCATGCAAAGCCACAATATGCACAAAGATCAGACCAATGAGTGCTAGCGGCAATGCGATCACATGTAGAGCAAAGAAGCGATTTAGCGTGATATCAGATATCGAATAATCGCCACGAATTATCTCGACCAGCGCATCACCTACCCAAGGTATCGAGCCGAACAGCGAGATAATGACCTGAGCACCCCAGTAGGACATTTGCCCCCAAGGTAGCAGGTAGCCCGCAAATGCCTCTGCCATGAGCACGACGAAGATCAGCATCCCTATAATCCAGATGAGCTCACGCGGCTTTTTATAGGAGCCGTAGAGCATCGCGCGAAACATATGCAGATACACAACAACAAAGAAGAATGACGAGCCGGTTGAATGCATGTAGCGGATCAACCAACCCCATTCCACATCGCGCATAATGTACTCAACCGATGAGAAAGCTTCCGCTGCCGACGGTTTATAGTTCATCGTCAGAAAAATTCCAGTAAACAACTGGATAAAAAGCACGACAAATGCCAGCACGCCGAACACGTACCAGAAATTAAAGTTCTTGGAGGCATAATATTCAGTGACGTGATACCGCATGGTCTCCGTAAACGGGAAACGATCGTCTATCCACTTCATGAATCCGCCTTTCGACTTACCAACTTCTACTTCGATTTTAGCCATTTAAGCTGCTCCCGAATCCTGACCGATCAGTATCAGGTCATCCCTAACAAACCGGTGCGGTGGAACCCGTAAATTTGTTGGTGCTGGTACACCCTTGAAGACGCGACCAGCCAAGTCGAACTTGGAACCATGGCATGGGCAGAAGAAACCACCACCCCAATTTTCGGCTGGCCGCACGTCGAAATCTTCCAATGGTGCGCAGCCCAGGTGCGTGCATGATCCTTCAACGATCAAATATTCGGGTCGGACTGATCGAGTATCATTCACTGCATAGTCAGGTTGTTGTTCAACCTCCGCAGAATCCGGGTCCCTCAGGTTCTCTATATTCGCCGCAAGGCGTGACAGCATCTCCTCGGTTCGACGCAAGACGAACACGAGCTTACCGCGCCAAAGAACTCGGATCATCTCGCCCGGCCCCAAGGAACCTATAGGAACCTCAACCGGCGCGCCAAGCGCCTGCGCGCGAGCGCTGGGTTTAAGTGAAGAAATAAACGGAACAGCAACTGCTGTGACACCGACTATGCCAGTCACAGCAGTTGCTACAGCGAGAAAATGACGCCTATTAGGATCAAGGTCGTCTTCGGTCATCAGGCACTCCCATACGCCGCTCTATTAGCGGCCTCTCTAGTTTAAATATTCGAGTCTGGTAGATTTGCAGCAGGTTCGGTTTGCCGTCAGGATTACGGTTGCCCCACGACCTCGATACAGAATCACTGCGTATTATACACGGGGCTAATCGAAATTGGCGAGTCGCTATATGTGGTGAGCTCGTCTACTCACAGCGATAAGCGCTACTTATTTCAGTGAAAGCCCCTCCATGCGATACAATTGAAATGGTCAGAGTCAGAAACGGTGAGCGTTTTTTGCCATTGTAACGGCAACCGAACGACCCGACGATATCCAGCGGCCCTGAACCCAGGCTTTAAGCAACTCGTCGAATAGACGCGCCCAGCTGCCTAAATTTTTCTTCGATGCGCTCATAGCCCCGATCGACATGATAAATCCGATCGACTAGCGTTTCGCCGTCGGCGGCCAATCCAGCCAATACCAGTCCAGCTGAAGCACGCAAGTCAGTTGCCATGACCGGCGCGGCGTTGAGTTCGTCAACACCAGTCAAAATAGCTGTATGTCCTTTAATCTGAATCTTTGCTCCCATGCGCTGCATCTCGAGTAAGTGCTGAAAACGATTTTCGAATACAGTTTCCGTAACGGTTCCGACACCATCGGCGATTGCATTCATCGCACAAATCTGTGCCTGCATATCAGTTGGGAAAGCTGGATATGGTGCGGTTCGAATATCGATCGACTTCGGCCGACGGCCTTCAAAATCGACCTCGATCCAGTCATCGCCCGTACTAACTATCGCGCCCGCTTCCTTCAATTTGATCAGCACCGCCTCAAGTGTTTCGGGGGCAGTGTTGAGTGTCCGCACCTTGCCACCGGTCATAGCAGCAGCGATCAGATAGGTTCCAGTCTCAATGCGGTCCGGCAACACTGAATGCTGAGTGCCTCCCAAGCACTCGACACCAGTAATCACTATCGTACTGCTACCGGCTCCTTTGATTTTTGCACCCATGCCGATCAGGAAATTAGCCAGATCAATGACCTCGGGTTCGCGCGCTGCATTCTCGAGAACGGTCTCACCATCGGCCAGCGTCGCTGCCATAAGCAGATTTTCGGTTCCGGTAACGGTGACCATATCGAAGATAATGTGTGCACCTTTCAGCCTGTCGGCGCGCGCTATTATGAATCCGTTATCGACGATAATGTCAGCGCCCATCGCTTCCAGGCCCGCAATATGCAGATTGACTGGGCGTGCACCGATAGCGCAACCACCCGGAAGCGAAACATTCGCTTTGCCAAATCTCGCCAACAGTGGACCGAGCACCAGGATCGAAGCCCGCATCGTCCTGACCAAATCATAGGGCGCTTCGTAGCTATTTACCGTGCTTGCGTCGATTCCAACGCCAACGCAGTCGTCTACGGTGACCTGAACGCCGAGCATCTGAAGCAGAGATAGCATGGTCGTGACGTCTTGAAGGTGTGGGACATTTCCGATCACCACCTGTTCCGTTGCGAGCAACGTTCCGGCGAGTATCGGCAATGCGGCATTCTTCGCACCGGAGATGGTGACCTGTCCGGAGAGCCTTGTACTGCCTTCGATGAGTAATTTATCCAAGGCTAGGTGCTCCGCTCGACTTTTCCCGCCACTCATCCGGCGTCAACGCCGTTATAGAAAGTGCATGTATTTCGTTGCCGACCAGCGTGCCCAAGCTTTTATATACCATCTGATGACGTGCCAGTAGCCGTTTACCGTCAAATTCCACCGCGACGATCAAAGCGCTGTAGTGAGTATTGTCATCACTTTCAACCTTTACGATTGAGGCCTCGAGTCCGGCCTTTATCAAGCGGCTAATTTCTGCTGGTTCCATATTATGATGCTCCTTGATCATCAGCGCTGACTGTAATTGGGAGGAGAGTCTAACTGCAAAGCATACTCCTTCCCACTGCACTGCATTGTTTGTGTATTATATTCGGCCCACGACGGCTGGCGGTTTGTAGCTTTCCCCGGTTTATTCTTCAATATTGAGTAAGTATCAGTAATTCATGATTGGCAATATCGATATTTCACATGCTGGCTTGATTGTCGCCGGCCTAGCTCTCCTGATCTGGGGGAGCGATCGATTCGTGTATGGCGCATCAGCGTCAGCCCGCAACTTTGGTGTCGCACCGTTGCTAATCGGACTGACGATCGTTGCATTTGCGACGTCTGCACCCGAAATTCTTGTTTCTATCATTGCGGCCAGTCAGGGAGAGCCCGGTCTCGCTGTTGGTAACGCGATTGGATCGAATATCGTCAACATCGGACTCGTGCTCGGTGTAACCGCAACGATCCGACCGATTTCTCTGGAATCGGCGACATTGCGGCGACAGATGCAAGCTCTGCTCGCCATGTCTTTGCTGACGGTATTGTTATTTCTGGACACCCGTATCAGCCGTCCCGATGGCATTGTCATGCTAACGAGTCTTATTATCGTCATGATCTGGTTCGTGCGACTGGGAATTCGATCAGCCGCAAATTACCCACTCAAAATGAACTATGAGGCTGAAATACCCAAAGACGTCACAACAAAAATGGCATTTGTCTGGCTTTCGGTTGGATTGATAGCATTACTCATTGGCGCGGATTGGCTGGTTGACGGTGCGATGGGCGTCGCAGTGTCGCTGAACGTAAGCGAAGTCGTTATTGGGATCACTATTGTCGCATTCGGTACCAGCGTACCGGAGCTTGCCATATCGCTGGTCAGCGCACTAAAGGGTGAGTACGGCCTCGCAATTGGCAGCATCGTCGGTTCGAATATATTCAATTTGCTGGCAGTAATAGGTATCGCTGCAGTAATCCAACCCGCAACTATCGCGCTCAGCGTATTATCACTTCATATTTTCGTCATGGTCGCATTTACACTCGTATTATTCGTGATGACCTACGACTATGACGGCAAGGCACTGCTATCCAGAATGAAAGGCATCGCGTTGCTGACCGCCTACATTACATATTCTACGTATGTAATCGCGCAAAATATCTGATCAACCTTTAGAATAGACATCAGACCTAATCTGAGAGTTTCCATTGCCTGACAAACCAACAAATGACGAGTTGCTCAAACTTGCGAGTGAAGTACTCGCTATCGAGTCACGTGCTGTTGATGCCCTGCGAGATCGCCTTGGCGACGAATTCATCGCAGCCTGCAAGCTTTGTTTGGAGACCCCGGGGCGCATCGTGGTCAGTGGCATGGGTAAATCGGGTCACATAAGTAACAAGATTGCGGCGACGCTCTCATCAACCGGCACACCAGCATTCTTCATGCACCCCGCCGAAGCCAGTCATGGTGATCTCGGTATGATCACCAGCCAGGACCTATTGCTCGCCATTTCTTACTCCGGCGAGACTATGGAGGTTGTCACCATACTGCCCCTTGTCA
>JABIQN010000096.1 GCA_018699395.1 Gammaproteobacteria bacterium | reverse complement strand
TCATGTCCAGTATTGATAGCAAGCCCTGAAACCAGACCAGCAAACAAGGCCATAAGAGTGAATGCCCACCAGCTCAAAGGTTGAGTCGTCGCATACCAGGCCGAGCCAATCAGGCTAATGTAGTGCAACGGCACAGCAATGTAGGTCAGGCGGCGATAATATGAGTCCCGATCAAGCTGTATGACCACTTCTTCAGGAGGGTTGTTAGTGTCGGCGCCCAAGGCCCAGTCGAGCAAAGGCGCGATTGCATAGTTGAGGAAAAACGGCAGAATAAACCAGGCTTCAACGCCAGTATTGGCGTGCAAGGCTATCGGAACAAAAGGCTGCAGTGGATAAATGACTGACAGTATCCATAACCAACGCTTCTTATCGACGTAATGAATCGCTTGGCCGCCTGTAAGTACACCGGTGTAACCTTTCATCGCGATTATCCCGCTTTTTATCTGTCGGCAGATTATACAAAATATCGAGCGCTAGAAAAGGTATATATTAAAAATAACGAGCTACAAAAACGATGGGGCGGTGGCCCGGAAATTACTCTATATTTTAGGCTGACACTCGATTTGAATTAATAAATAGGCTAAAGCATAGACTCTAAATTAGAGGAAATTTAATTGCATACTAAAACTATGACTGACCCAATAGAAAAAACCATTCTGTCGCATAAAAAAAACCGGCCAACTATAATTATTGGAGGCTTGATTAGTGTTATTTTATTCACCTACTTGACTGCAACTTATGGTTGGAGGCAGGGCGCATTATTGTTAGTTGGGCTTATTGCTGGAATCTCTCTTTATCATGCCGCTTTTGGTTTTACTGCAGCCTGGCGCGAGGTAGTTTTAACGGGTCGCAGTGCTGGCTTACGCGCCCAGATGGTAATGCTTGGTATAACTGTACTGATTTTCACACCATTGATTGGGCTTGGTGAATTTGGGGGAATCGACTTACGTGGCAACGTTGCTCCTTTGAACTTAGCAGTTATTTTTGGGGCATTTTTTTTTGGTATAGGCATGCAATTGGGTGGTGCTTGTGCCTCAGGTACTCTTTTCACAGCTGGCGGTGGAAATGCACGAATGCTGGTGACTTTAGCCGCATTTATTTGCGGATCAGTCATAGGCACCTGGCATTGGTCACAATGGCAGGATGCTCCTGGGTACGAAGCAGTTGTACTGTCCAAAAACTTTGGCATTATCCCAGCAATATTAATCAGTCTTGTTTTGTTTGCGCTTGTCTGGGTTGCTGCAGCTTGGAATGAACGACGCCATCACAACTCTATAAAAAGCTATTGGAAAACTGAAATTGGGCAATCCTGGCTTCGTGGACCTTGGCCAGTGATCATTGGCGCTTTAGTTCTTGCTGGTGTCAATATTGCTACCCTTCTAATTGCCGGACGACCCTGGGGAGTGACTTCAGCTTTTGCTCTTTGGGGAGCTAAATTCGTCGGACTAATAAATATAGATGTTACTGCTTGGGAGTATTGGCAGCGCCCAAGTTCCCTTGAATCTTTAAACCAAAGCATTCTGGCTAATGTGACGTCTGTAATGAATATTGGGATCATGCTTGGCGCCCTATCTGCAGCAAGTTTAGCCGGAAAATTTGCGCCATCTTTCAAGCTTCCTTGGCGATCTTTGCTAGCAGCAGTTATTGGGGGCTTAATGCTCGGTTACGGCGCAAGATTGGCTTATGGCTGTAATATTGGTGCTTATTTTAGCGGCATCAGCTCAACTAGCATGCATGGCTGGCTGTGGTTTGTAGCGGCTTTTTTGGGAAATATTTTAGGAACGCGGTTACGCCCTTATTTTGGTATGCAATGAAAATTTAATTTTCGCTTACACTTTACGGTATTCTTCAGCTTCTTCGTTTGCCTTGTCTATTATGAGCTCATCAGCCTGCTCAATATGATGTAGACCGAAATTGCTCAGTATGTCTTTCCTTGTGATAGACACTTACGATAAACTGACGTCTCTTTTTTGAGCCTCCGCGGGAGCTATCTGACTCCACGGTGCGGAGGCCACATAAGCTCCTGAAACGATGAGTGATTTTCTCAAAGAACAATGGGCCTCAACGCCACTGTTCGGCGCCAATGCGAGTGCCGTCGAGTCGCTATACGAGCAGTTTCTCGAACAGCCAGACTCCGTTTCTGACGGATGGCGCGAGTACTTCGAGACGTTCGCTGACCCGGACGTAGAGATTGCCCATTCGCCTATCCGCGATCAGCTCTTGCGCGAGTCTCGTGGTGGGCGAAAAGTCGGTCAGGTCGTCAAGCGTAGTACTGCTACTAGCTCCGGCGAAAAGCAGGCGGCCGTTTCGAGGCTTATCCAGGTGTACAGCCTTCGCGGCCATCAGATCGCAGACCTTGATCCGCTGGGACTGATGGAGCGACCGACGCCGGGTGTTCTGAAGCTGGACTATCTTGGTTTAACTGAATCGGATATGGATACCGATTTCTATACAGGCGGTCTTGCTGGAAATGGCAATACCCGAATGAAACTTCGCGACATACTTGCGCAGCTGCAAAATATTTATTGTCGCAAGATTGGCGCGGAATTTGCTCATATCTCTCGAGCTCGAGAGCGCCTTTGGCTCAGAAAGCGGTTTGAGCAGGGAGCGGCGTCCAAAACACTTAGTGATGAGGAGCGGCTGCATATCCTCGATAAGCTAACCTGCGCGGAAGGCATCGAGCGATACCTGCATACGCGCTATGTTGGTCAAAAGCGCTTCTCCCTCGAGGGCGGTGAAAGCTTGATTCCACTGCTTGATGATATCATTCAGCAGGGTGGCGCGGGTGGCGTCAGGGAGATCGTCATTGGGATGGCGCATCGCGGGCGAATCAACGTACTTGTTAATATTTTTGGTAAATCGCCAGAAGAGCTTTTTGAAGAGTTTGAAGGAGAATACGATCCAGGTGAGATGAAAGGCTCTGGGGATGTTAAATACCACAAGGGATTCTCGGCCGATATGAAGACGCCTGGCGGCAACGTTCATATCGCGCTTGCGTTCAATCCGTCGCACCTCGAAATTGTTAATCCAGTTGTCGAAGGATCAGTTCGCGCACGCCAACAGCGTCGTGGTGATACAGAGCGCGAGGATGTGCTTCCAGTCCTTATTCATGGCGATGCAGCTTTTTCGGGGCAGGGCGTCGTAACTGAAACATTCCAAATGTCTCAGATCAACGGTTTCCGAACCGGTGGCACAGTGCATATTGTAATCAACAACCAGATCGGATTTACGATGAGCCGCCCATCAGATTCGCGATCGACGGACTATTGCAGCGACGTCGCAAAAATGATCGAGGCGCCAATTTTTCACGTCAATGGCGATGACCCAGAAGCCGTGATCTTCGTCACTCGATTGGCGCTTGAGTATCGTCAGAAATTCAAGAAAGACGTCGTTATTGATCTTGTCTGCTACCGCCGTCACGGGCACAACGAAGCGGATGAGCCGGCAGCGACGCAACCGATCATGTACGGCAAAATCAAGAATCAAAAAACCACGCGCGAGATTTACGCAGAGCGACTCGTTAGTGAGGCATTACTGACTTCAGACGACGTGTCGAATTTGCAGGACGAGTATCGCGATAAGCTCGATCGGGGTGAGCAAGTGCAAGAAGCGTCGCTCGGCATGATTGGAAATGACTTTACCGTTGATTGGACGCCTTTCTTGCATGCGCAATGGGATGATGCGACCGATACATCCATAAGCCCGAAGACCGTTGCTGATCTTGGCGAGTTAGTGACGATAATCCCGCCTGAAGTTAAACCGCATGGCAGAGTTCAGCGAATTTTTGATCAGCGACTGAAAATGGTTTCTGGCGATGTTGATATGGACTGGGGTCTTGCAGAAACGATGGCGTATGCATCGTTATTGCAAGAGGGACACAGTGTACGTTTGGTCGGTCAAGACAGCGGGCGTGGTACGTTTTTTCATCGCCATGCTGTCGTGCATAATCAACTTAATAATCGCGAGTACACACCACTTGAGCACGTCGTTGATCGGCCGGATGCATTTCGTATAATTGATTCATTTTTATCAGAAGAAGCGGTTCTCGGATTCGAGTACGGCTATGCCAGTACGGAGCCAAATACTCTGGTGATATGGGAGGGCCAGTTTGGTGATTTTGCTAATGGCGCCCAAGTTGTGATTGATCAATTCATCAGTTCTGGAGAAGCCAAGTGGGGTCGTTTATGCGGACTGACGATGTTTTTACCGCACGGCTATGAAGGTCAAGGTCCTGAGCATTCGTCGGCGCGCCTCGAGCGATTCCTACAGCTATGCGCGGAACACAATATCCAGGTCTGCGTGCCATCAACGCCAGCGCAAATGTTCCATATGATTCGACGTCAACACGTGCGTTTATTTAGGAAGCCGCTCATCGTTTTGACGCCGAAGAGTTTGTTGCGGCACAAAATGTCGGTGTCGTCGATAACCGAGCTTTCAAATGGTCAATTCGAATTGATCATTCCTGAAGTTGGGGCGATCGCACCGAAGAAGACCCGCCGCATAGTACTCTGCAGTGGCAAAGTGTATTTCGATTTACTCGAGGCTCGCGAAGTTCACAACATAGATGACATTGCATTGATACGAATCGAGCAGCTCTATCCTTTCCCGATTACTGAGTTCGTGGCCTTAATTAAGCAGTATGAGCATGTTGAAGAGGTTATCTGGTGTCAGGAGGAGCCTCTTAATCAGGGGGCGTGGTATCAGATCAAACACCGTCTACAAGAACCACTAGGTGAGCACCAGCAAATCTATTACGCAGGACGGCCTGGTGCGGCCGCTCCGGCATCTGGTATTTTCAAAATTCATATGCAGCAGCAGCAGGCATTGATAGAGGCTGCGCTCGGCATCAAATCTGAGGCGAATAAAGTCGTCAGACCAGAGAAAACAATACGGAAGTCCAAATGACTATAGAGATTAAAGTTCCGCCTCTTCCTGAGTCGGTTAGTGATGCAACATTGATCGCGTGGCACAAAGCTGCAGGCGAATCGGTATCCCGAGACGAGAATCTTATCGACCTCGAAACTGACAAAGTCGTTTTGGAGGTTCCGGCTCCAGTGAGCGGAATAATTACGAAAATTATTATGGAGAATGGCGCGACGGTGGAAGCAGGTGATGTGATTGCAATTATTGAGGAGGGCGAGATGTCAGTTGAAGCGCCCACCAAAGTCGAAGCTGCATCAATTGAGGAGGTAGCCTTATCGACAGCTGCGAAGAAAAGTAGGGAGGCTGTGAAGACAAGCCCGGCGGTTCGCCGTTTGCTGGACGAGCACGATCTAGATGCCAACATGGTTACTGGTACGGGTAAGAATGGCCGGATATCCAAGGCGGACGTGATGTCATTTCTTAAGTCCGATGATAGCGGTAACGTCACACCAGGCGATCCGCAGTCCGTTATTGTCGAATCTGTAGAGATCGGCCTTGAGCGTGCAGAGCAACGCGTCCCTATGACGCGATTGAGAGCGCGAATCGCCGAACGACTGGTCGATGCGCAACAGACCGCAGCGATGCTGACGACGTTCAATGAAGTAGACCTCACGGAAGTTATGGCGATTCGCGAGAAATACAAAGAGTCGTTTGAGAAGGAGCACGAAATAAAATTAGGCTTCATGTCATTCTTTGCGAAAGCTTCAGTTGAAGCGCTGAAGAAATTTCCCGCTATTAACGCGTCTATCGAGGGAACGGACATCATCTATCACAATTATTTCGATATTGGCATCGCTGTGTCGAGTGATCGTGGACTGATGGTTCCAGTGATCCGTGACGTTGATCAGATGAGTTTTGCTACCTTTGAAGGCGCGCTAAACGACATGGCCAGCAAAGTGCAGGCGGGCACCATTGGGATGGATGATCTGACAGGCGGTACATTCACGATAACCAATGGTGGTATTTTCGGGTCAATGATGTCCACGCCGATATTGAATCAACCACAAAGCGCGATTCTTGGCATGCATTCCATCCAACAGCGACCCATGGTTGTCGATGGCGATATCGTTGCCCGACCGATGATGTACCTCGCCCTGACGTATGATCATCGAATTATCGATGGCAAAGAGGCGGTTCAGTTCCTCGTTTCCATCAAGGATCAACTCGAGGATCCGGCGCGCCTATTCTTGCAGATCTGACGCGACTGCTTACTAAGGAACTAGAGTAACAATGAGTAGAAATTTTGATGTAGTTGTCATTGGTGCAGGCCCCGCTGGCTATGTTGCCGCAATTCGTGCCGCCCAGCACGGCAAGACAGTTGCATGTATCGACGAATGGAAGAATAAAGATGAAAAAAACGCATTTGGTGGCACTTGCTTGAATGCCGGATGCATACCATCCAAAGCGTTGCTGGAATCCTCAGAATTATTTCACCGCGCTAAGAACGATTTTAAGAAGCACGGCATTAAAACTGGAGAAGTGGAGCTGGATCTCGCCACTATGCAAAAAAGGCGAGCGAGCGTCGTACGAGAATTGACGGGCGGCATAGCTAGCCTACTCAAGACCAACAAGATCGAGTGCCTGGTAGGACATGGCAAGCTCCTGGCTGGCAAGAACGTTGAGTTCACTCCGGTTTCGGGAGGTGTGGAAGCCATCGAGGCCAAGAATGTCATTCTGGCCTCTGGCTCATCACCAATCGAAATCTCAATAGCTGCTTTTGATCATCACAATATCGTCGATTCATGGAGTGCATTGGAATTCGACCATGTTCCAGATAGATTGGGTGTTATAGGGGCGGGAGCTATTGGTCTTGAACTCGGCAGTGTGTGGTCAAGACTCGGATCCAAGGTGACCGTCCTTGAGGCAATGGATGATTTTTTGTCCATGGCTGACCGAGATGTCGCGAAAGTTGCCGCGAAAGACTTCAAGCAGCAGGGCTTGGACATCCAACTTGGCGCTAAAGTAACGGCGACAAAGGTTACCAAGAATGGAGTTGATGTTTCCTACGACGATAAGAATGGCTCGCAGTCGATCGAAGTAGATAAACTGGTCGTTGCCGTCGGCCGTAGGCCACACACAGATGATCTGTTTTCAGGCGATGCAGGAATTCAGTTAGACGAACATGGATGCATCACTGTTGATGATGAGTGTCGCACCCATGTTAAGGGCGTTTACGCTGTTGGTGACTGCGTTCGTGGCCCGATGCTAGCCCACAAGGGCTCTGAAGAAGGTGTGATGGCCGCTGATTTGATCGCCGGTGAAATCGCAGAAGTTAATTATGGTGCTATTCCTTCAGTTATTTATACTGCACCGGAAATCGCCTGGGTGGGCAAGACTGAGGTCGAGGTGAAAGAATCGGGTCGAACCTACAAGGTTGGCTCATTTCCATTCGCTGCTAGCGGTCGCGCTAAGGCTATGGAGCAGATATCCGGCATGGTTAAGATTATTTCATCGAAAGATGACGATGAAATCCTCGGCGTGCATATTGTCGGTCCGATGGCCGGTGAGCTGATCGCGGAGGCTGTTCTAGCAATGGAGTTCTCAGCGAGCACAGAAGACATTCAACGAACGATTCATGCACACCCAAGTCTTGCGGAGGCTATTCACGAGGCTTCACTGGCCGTCGATAACAAGGCCCTTAACTTTCCGAATAAATAAGGGCGCTATTTCTTCCAGAAGTCGGCGTTCTTGATCCCTAGTGCTTCGGGGTTGAAGGTGTACTTAGTAATACCCTCTTTCTTTTGCCGTTCATAGTCACGCAACGCTTTGAGCGCCGGACGGCCCATGAAGAACAATATAAGAATGCCGATGATATTCAGCCATGCCATGAGGCCTACACCAATATCGCCCATCGCCCAGGCTAGGTCGGCAGGTCTAATTGTGCCGAAGAAGACTGATACTATGATCGCGATTTTAAGAATGATTAATTTTCCTGGGAATTTGAATGATCGACTAACCCAGGCGACATTAGTTTCTGCGATGTAGTAATACGCAAGGATTGTCGTAAACGCGAAGAAGAGCAGCGCTATCGCAACGAACGCCTTACCAAAGCCACCCATAACACTCTCAAGAGCGAGTTGCGTAAACGCGGGACTACTAATGATTATTTTGCTGCTTAGTATGCCACCACTGATGGCATTGTCGAGACCGCTAACGTAATACTGACTGGTAATCAGAATCATGAACGCCGTTGCGGAACAAATAAACAGAGTGTCCACATACACTGAAAATGCCTGTACCAAACCCTGTTGTGCAGGATGCTCGACTTCGGCGGCTGCCGCAGCATGTGGCCCAGTTCCCTGACCCGCTTCGTTTGAGTAAACACCACGTTTGACGCCCCAGCCGATAGCAGCACCAAATCCCGCTATCGGTGTGAATGCGTCTTTGAAGATCATGGAGACAACTCCCGGTAATTCGTTAATGTGCATACCGATTATGACTATTGCCATCAGGATGTAACCAAGGGCCATAAATGGCACAACGATTTGAGTAAAGCGGGCTATGCGTTTTACGCCACCGAAGACGATAAACGTAAATATGGCACTGATAACAATCGCTGTTATCATTTTTGTAGATGAGACTGCATCACCCATAAAGTTAATCGTGGAACTGCTACCGAATGCGAGTTCAGCTGCGTTTCCGATGCTATTGGATTGAACGCCGGGTAATAACAAGCCGACCGCTACAATCGTAGAAATCGCAAAAATCCATGCGTACCAATTCTGGCCCATGGCTTTTTCTATATAGTAAGCTGGACCACCACGAAGCTGTCCTTCGTCTTCTTCTTTGTAAATTTGGCTAAGCGCCGATTCGATGTATGCTGTCGATGCGCCAAGAAACGCTACGACCCACATCCAGAAGACTGCCCCTGGTCCACCGAAACCAATGGCTGCCGCGACACCTGCGATATTGCCAACGCCGACGCGGCCGGAAAGGGATACTGCCAGAGCTTGAAAAGAGGAAATACCGCGATCAGATTCTTTACCGCTGAAGGTCAGGCGGAGCATCTCGCGGAAGTGACGCACCTGAGCAAATCGCGTGAGGATCGAATAGAACAATCCGGCACCGAGGCACAAGTAAATGAGTGCGCTACTCCAAACGTAGGCGTTGATCGTAGAGACGATCTCCTGCATGCCGATCCCCTTTGTTCTGTTCATTAGCAGCGATCGCGATATTAACCCATATTGGAGTTGCCGAGACGCAGTTTCAATCTGCCGCTTTATTGCGTTTCGCGATATAGTGTCGTAATTATAATGATGGGAGCGGACCTATGACTTGGTGGGTATGGATGATACTTGGTGCAGTGCTGCTTGGCGCGGAACTCTTCGCGATTGATGCGCAGTTCTATCTCGTGTTTCTCGGCATTTCGGCAGCGCTTGTTGGTCTCGCGGATCTTGCCGGAATCACGTTACCGGAATGGGCGCAGTGGACGGCCTTTGCGGCTTTGTCTCTAATATCGTTTTTTACGTTTCGAAAGAGCTTGTATGCAAAGATTCATGGTGGTGCGATTGGCTTTCAGGAAGGACTCTCTGGCAATACAGTCAACATCGGGGAAGAAATTGAAATAGGCGGTGAGGCTCGCGTGAATCATCGGGGATCAAAATGGACCGCACGAAATGTAGGCACTGAAGTCATCGCTGCTGGATCGCGCGCTAAGGTTGTCAAAGTCGATGGCCTGACACTACATCTAGAATCAGACTAGTCACCAACCAAGGAGAAAATTATGATTTCATCAACAATCGTTGCGTTCGGCCTTGTATTTGTTGTGGTCATTGTCTTAATCAAGACTGCAATCGTTGTTCCACAACAAAGCGGCTTTGTCGTAGAGAGACTCGGAAAGTACAGCAAGACTCTAAATGCCGGATTCCATATTCTTTTCCCGTTCATTGAGCGCATCGCGTACAGGCATTCTCTTAAAGAGCAAGCGACTGATATTGATGAACAAATCTGCATTACCAGAGACAATGTCCAGGTTGGTGTTGATGGTGTTCTCTACCTTCAGGTACTGGATCCGGGCCGTGCGTCCTATGGTATCGGTAACTACATGTTTGCTATTTCTCAACTCGCACAAACCACACTACGTTCCGAGATTGGCAAGATTGAGCTGGATCGCACCTTTGAAGAGCGTGGCACAATCAATCAGAACGTTGTTGCTGAACTTGATAAAGCATCAGACCCTTGGGGTGTGAAAGTCCTTCGCTATGAAATCAAGAACATTAATCCTCCGCAAGATGTTTTGGGTGCGATGGAGAAGCAGATGCGTGCAGAGCGTGAAAAGCGCGCTGTAATTCTGAACTCTGAAGGCGTGCGTGATGCCCAGATCAACGAGGCGGAAGGTGAGAAGCAGCGTGTGATCAAAGAGTCTGAAGCTACGAAAATGCTGCAGATTAACGAGGCTCAAGGTGAGGCTGAGGCTATTTTGGCGGTTGCAACGGCAACAGCCCAGGGCTTGAGAGAGGTTGCAGCTGCGGTTACGGACCAAGGCGGCCCGGACGCTATGCAGCTTCGCATCGCCGAACAATACATCGCGCAGTTCGGCAATCTTGCGAAAGCCGGCAATACCTTTGTTGTGCCGTCAAACCTTGCGGATTTGACGTCAATGATGGCACTGGCTACCGATATAGCGAAGCGCGAACCCAGCGAATAAGGCGATGTCCGTTGGTCAGGCCTTGCGCCTGACCGATACAACATTGGGCAGCTGCTCTAATCGTGTAATAGCAGTACTTAGTGTAGGCAAATCCCGAATTTCAAGACTTAAAACCATTATCACCTGCATTGATTTTTTGTCGGTGTGGCTCTTTAAATTGAGCACGTGGGCGTTATCGTCTGCCAGGACCGCAGTGATATCGCGAATTAGGCCCGCTCTATCAAATGCATGCAAGGTCAGATCGACAGGATAGGACCTGGTGTCCGATTCTCCCCAACTGGTTTCGAGAACGCGCTCAGGACTTCTTTGATTCAACCCAAGAAAGTTTCCGCAGTCCTGCCTATGGATGCTGATGCCACGCCCCTGTGTGATGTAGCCGACAATGGCCTCGGGTGGGACGGGGCGACAACAGCGTGCGAAATTGCATAACAAATCACCCACGCCCGTGACCGCAGTCGATTGCGGCGTATTACTCTTGCGTTTTGATTGCCTTCTGCTCTTTAGCTTTGGTACCTCATCGCCTCGCAACTTCTGCAATGCCGTTGCAATAGCGGCTGAAGTCAGATCTCCAACACCAAGAGAGACGCAAAGAGACTCAGTGTCTTTGTGCTTTAATCGAGTTGCGATTTCGTCCGTTGAAACATCTTTTTCAGACAGGCGCGCTAGCTCTCTGTCGAGAATTTCTCTTCCTTGTCGTAAGTGCTGATCACGGTCTTGTTGGCGAAACCAGTTTCGGACTTTCGTCCGCGCCCGAGCGCCCGCAAGGTAGCCGAGTTTTGGGTTCAGCCAATCCCGGCTGGGCTGCGCGAGGCTGCCAGTAATAATCTCAATCTGATCGCCATTGACCACCTGGTGGGTAAGAGGAACGATACGACCGTTGATCTTTGCGCCACGGCAGCGATGGCCGACCTGAGTATGCACGTGATAGGCGAAGTCCAGTGGAGTCGCCTTCGCTGCTAATTCGACGACATCACCTTTTGGACTAACGGCATAGATTCGGTCTTCGAAGAAGTTGTCGCGAATCTGATCTAGTAGATCCGCGCCGTCGTCGGTAGGTTCAAGTAATTGCCGGAGAAAGCTAATCTTTTGATCGAATACAGCTGGAGAGTGGCGACCTTCCTTGTAACGCCAGTGAGCGGCGACACCGAGCTCAGCATGGTTGTGCATATGGTGTGAGCGAATCTGCACTTCGATGGTCTTGCCCTTGGGTCCGATCACCGCTGTGTGCAGGGATCGGTAGTCATTTTCCTTTGGGTTGGCGATGTAGTCGTCAAACTCGCCAGACATGTAAGGCCAAAGATTATGGACTATCCCGAGTACCACATAACATTCACTGACATCACGGACTAGAATTCGGACGGCGCGAATGTCGTAAAGTGAATCCAGGCCTCGATCTTTGCGCTGCATTTTTCGCCAAATACTGTAGATGTGCTTAGGGCGACCGGAAACTTCTGCGTTGATACCATGTAATTTGAGTTCCTGCTGCAGGAGGGTCTTAACAGTTTCGATGAAGCCTTCTCGTTCAACACGTTTTTCTTTTAAGGCTTTGGCGATACCGAGATAGGCATCGGGATTGTCATAGCGAAACGCATAGTCTTCGAGCTCCCACTTCAACTGCCAAACGCCCAAACGATTTGCGAGTGGCGCGTAGATTTCGCGCGTCTCAAGGGCGAGCGACTGTTGCACTGCCTGTGGCGCTTTCCTCGCTTCGCGAAGACGATACAATTGTTCGGCAATTCGAACCAATACGAGGCGTACGTCTGAGACCACAGCCAAGAGCATCTTGCGCAAAGCTTCAGATTGTTGCACTGCCAATGACTCGCCTGGCTGCCAGTTATCAGGTAAGGAAAACTGGTTGAGCTGCTCTAGACCTATAACATATCGAGAAAGATTCTTTAACTCTTTGTTTTTAAGATGATTAGAACTTAGTATTTTTTTACGAAATAACGAGTGGATATGCACAGCAGCCACAATTTTAGCGGGTAATCCCAGCGGCTCGATAATCGCCGCAATCTGCTCACCTTCCTCAATCGCGAGATCGAGTCCATCTTTGGCCGGTAATGTAGCCAGATATTGGCGAACACCCTGAACGATATCGTTCATATCGCTTTGGTTGCGTATTTTTTTAACATCGCTGGCTGACATTTTTATAAATCAGTTAAGTGCCTGAATGCTTAATACCCGTTATTATACCCGCAGTTTCGGCCAATCTGTTTGGTCGAATTTGTAATGGGCACTGTAAGAGCAGGAAGACATGGCAGGACATAGTAAGTGGGCGAATATCCAGCATCGCAAGGGCAGGCAGGATAAAAAACGCGCCGGGCTTTTTACGAAGTTGATTCGCGAGATTAATATTGCGGCGAAGATGGGTGGTAGCGATCTGAATGCAAACCCACGCTTGCGTTTGGCGGTTGATAAGGCCAAAGCGCAGAGCATGCCCAAAGACAATATCGACCGCGCCATTAAGCGCGGTGCGGGCGAATCCGACGGCGCTGACTATATGGAGTGTCGCTACGAAGGGTACGGGCCGGGCGGAACGGCCGTTATAGTTGATTGCTTGACTGATAATAAGAATCGTACGGTCGCCGAGGTGCGCCATGCATTTGCCAAGTTTGGCGGCAATCTTGGAGCTGATGGATCGGTGAATTACCTTTTTAATCAAGTCGGACAATTGATGTTTCCAGCCGATAGCGACGAAGACGCGGTGATGGATGCTGCGATTGAGGCGGGTGCTGAGGACGTTATATCCGATGACGACGGTTCGATAGAGGTACTGACATCGCCTGGCGATTTTGAGAAAGTACGTGACGGCATGATAGCGGTCGGCTTCGAGGCGGAAAACGGAGCTGTGACAATGCGCGCTTCGACGAGTGCTGAGTTGGGCGTGAAAGAAGCCGACTCAATGATCAAGATGCTTGACGCGCTAGAAGATCTGGATGATGTCCAGGAGGTTTATAGTAACGCTGATATCAGCGAAGACGTATTGGCGCAGATTTGAGGCGGCTTTGACTACAAGACAACGCATACTCGGAATTGATCCGGGCTCCCGCCTGACGGGCTTTGGTGTCGTTGATTTTGATGGAGGCAAAGCAGAATACGTTGCCAGCGGAACCGTCAAAAGCATTAATGGCGCCTTCGCGGACAGGCTCAAGCAAATATTTGATTCCATTCGCGGCATTGTTGGCGAGTATCGACCTGACATCGTGGCTGTCGAGAGCGTATTCATGCACAAGAACGCCGGCAGTGCGTTGAAACTTGGGCATGCTCGGTCGGCAGCGATTTGTGCAACCTTTGAATATGGGCTTGAGATATATGAATATGCGCCTCGGGCAATCAAGCAGGCGGTTGTTGGTACTGGAGCTGCGACCAAGGAGCAAGTACAGCATATGATTGTGCAGATTCTAAGTCTTGACGGTACGCCCGCCGAGGATGCCGCCGACGCACTTGCAGTGGCACTGTGCCACGGCCACCAACGTCGCATCCAGACACAGTTAGGCATCGGCAAAGCCATAGCGGGTGCGAGATGATTGGTTCTCTACGGGGGCGATTGGCATTGAAGCTGGCTCCACAGGTCGTTATCGAATGCAGTGGTATCGGTTATGAAGTAGAAACGCCGATGTCGACGTTTCTGGAATTGCCACAGCTTGGCTCTGACTTGTTCTTGTATACCCACCTTCTGGTTCGCGAAGACGCACAAATCCTTTACGGCTTTTCAACTGAAGATGAACGCCTGATGTTCCGAACGTTACTGAAGGTCAATCGTGTTGGCGCAAAATTGGCATTGGGTATTCTCTCGGCGATGTCGACGAATGATTTCCGCCGCTGTGTTGAACTTGAAGACACTACGTCGATGTCGAAGATTCCTGGCGTAGGCAAGAAAACCGCCGAACGCCTCATCATTGAAATGCGCGATCGGATTGACGCGGCAGCTCATGGCGGTGGCATAGCGGCGCCGTTCGGTGTCGAGGTAAGTTCGCGTAGCGAGGCGATCGATGCGCTGGTTGCACTCGGATACAAACCCAAAGAAGTAAATAACCTGATCGCAAAACTGGATATCGACGAGAAATCAGCCGAAGACATCATCAGATTGGCGCTCAGGCAGGCAGCGAAGTAAATGAGTAATGTAGAGCATGACCGCCTGACGAGCGCGGATTCGGTTAGCGAAGACAAGGTCTTCGATCGGGCTATTCGCCCGAAAACGCTCGAGGATTATCGCGGCCAACCCAGTGTGAATCAACAAATGAGTGTCTTCATTGAAGCCGCACGTCGGCGCGAAGAGGCGCTGGATCACGTCCTTATCTTCGGGCCACCAGGGCTCGGTAAAACAACTTTGGCGCATATTATAGCCAATGAAATGGGTGTCGCATTGCGTCAAACGTCAGGCCCGGTGCTTGAGCGGCCAGGTGATCTCGCCGCGATTCTGACTAATCTCGAGCCCAATGATGTTCTGTTCGTAGATGAGATACACCGCCTTAGTCCTATCGTTGAAGAAGTGCTGTATCCAGCACTGGAAGATTTCCAGCTGGATATCATGATCGGCGAAGGGCCTGCCGCACGATCGATAAAACTCGATCTGCCACCTTTTACGCTGGTGGGTGCGACCACTCGTGCCGGATTACTGACATCTCCATTGCGCGATCGCTTCGGCATAGTGCAGCGCTTGGAATTTTATTCAGCGGACGACCTTGAAGGCATTACGCATCGTTCGGCCGGTATTCTACATCTATCAATAGAAGACAGGGGCGCGAAAGCGATCGCAACTCGTTCGCGCGGTACGCCACGAATCGCTAATCGATTGTTACGTCGGGTTCGGGATTTTGCAGAGGTCAAAGGCGATGGCGTCGTTACCGGAAAAATCGCTGCAGAGGCCATGGATGTTTTGCAAGTGGATCCGCATGGATTCGACGCAATGGACAGACGACTATTGAAAGCTATTATCGAAAAATTTGATGGCGGTCCGGTCGGTATCGATAGTCTCGCGGCGGCAATCGGCGAAGAGCGTGGAACCATCGAGGACGTTTTGGAGCCCTACTTAATACAACAGGGTTTCATGATGCGGACGGCGAGAGGTCGGATGGCAACTAAGAATGCTTACCTTCATTTTGGCTTGAAACCGCCGATTTCATCTTCGAATGAGGAGCTGCTGTTTGACAACTAAACTCTTCGAGTTGCCGGTGCGCGTTTATTGCGAAGACGCCGATGCGTAAGGTGGCACTGCAGCCGCGCACCTTACTAGCGACAAGATGAAACCGAAGCGCATACCCAGTACATTTTTTGAGGAAAATCCATCATGAATGCAGATATGTCAGTCATAAGCCTCCTCTGGGAAGCCAGTATACCCGTGCAAATAGTAATGCTTTTGCTATTAGGAGCCTCGATTTCCTCCTGGAGCATCATCTTTACAAAGCGCCGATTAATTCGTCGAACAAAGGATGCGTCAGACGAATTCGAAGCTGCGTTCTGGTCAGGGGGAGACCTGAATACCCTGTATAGCAGTGTTACTCGTGCAAAGGGCGGTAGCATCGGAATGGCAGGAATATTCGAGTCAGGCTTTCGCGAGTTCAACCGTGCAATGCAGTCGGGTGAAAGCAGCACCGACAAGATCGTAGAAGAGTGTCGACGCGCTATGCGTGTTGCTCAAATGCGTGAAGTCGATCGACTGGAGCATGGCCTTGCCACATTGGCGACGATTGGCTCGACCAGTCCGTATGTGGGCTTGTTCGGCACCGTCTGGGGGATTATGGGCGCTTTTATGGGGCTCGCAAACGTCCAGTCTGCGACATTGGCAGTCGTTGCACCACCGATCGCAGAAGCCTTAATAGCCACAGCTATGGGCCTGTTCGCAGCGATTCCTGCGGTAATTGCTTACAACCGCTACGCCGATAAGGTAGTGCGTATCGAATACCGTTACGATGGATTTACGGAGGAGTTCTCAAGTATCCTGCAACGTCACGCCCGCGCCAAGCAGGAAGCCTGAAATGGCCACGCCATTACAAAAACGCAAATTAATGGGCGAGATTAACGTTGTGCCATACATCGACGTGATGCTGGTATTGCTAGTCATATTTATGGTGACGGCACCGCTGTTGACGCAAGGCATAGAAGTGAATTTGCCGAAAGCGAGTTCCGAGCCGATCGAAAATGTTTCGAACGATCAACCACTGGTTTTGAGTGTTGATGCCGCGGGCGATCTCTATATCAACGTGGGTGAAGATGAGGATGAGCCAACGACCGGCAAGCAAGTGGTAGCCAGGGTTGGGGCCGTGCTTCGGAATCGACCTGATACTCCCATTTTCGTCAAAGCTGACAGGGAAGTGCCCTACGGTAACGTCGTCGCCGCAATGGTTCTGTTGCAGCAAGGTGGCGCTCTGAATATTGGATTTGTGACCGATCCGCTCAACAGTTACCCGATACCCGAGTAGTTCGGTAGTGGCTCGAAGCAGTAATAATTTTGCGCCAATCAGTTTGGCGATAATTCTTCATGTCGCGCTGCTCGCGTCGATGTTGGTCGCGTTTGACTGGCCTCGACCACAGCAAATTACGCCGATGGCGATTCATGCGACACTGGTGACGGAAACTCCTGAGGCGCTGAAACCGCTTGCGAAGAAAGAATCAGAGCCTGAACCTGAAATCCCTATAGAGGAGCCCAAGCTCGAGCCGGAACCTGACAACACTGAAGAGCTGCGTCGGCAAGCTGAAGAAGAAAAGCGAATTGAAGATGCGCTTATCGAAAAAGAGCGGCTCGAAAAAATTCGCCAGCAGAAAGAGGCTGACCGAATTAAGGAGAAGCGCAAGCAAGCGCAACGCAAGAAAAACGAAGAAGAGCGTAAAGAGCGTGAGCGAAAAGACGCCGAGCGTAAGCGCCTGGAAGATATTCAGCGACAACGCGATGAAAACGAACGAATTCGAAAGGAACTGGAGGCCGAAGAGCGCCAGATGGAGATTGATGCTGAATCAAACCGTCTCGCTGCGGTAAATTCTGGCGATCTGGCCCTATATGTGACCATGATCAGGCAGAAAATTGAGAGAAACTGGAATGCACCAGCCAGTGCTGGTACGGAGCTTGAGTGCTCCGTTCGAGTGCAGCAAATTCCCGGCGGCGACGTTACTGGCGTGACGATTCTTTCGTGTAATGGTGACGATGCGGTCAAACGTTCCGTTGAGGCGGCGGTTCGTAATTCCTCCCCCTTACCGGAACCCTCCGATCCGAGTCTATTCGATAGGAGTATCTTGCTAAACTTAAGTATTCGACAATGAAATTGATTTAAAAAAACACGAGACTAACTTGCTGAAAAATTTCACGAGACTACTGATTATCCTGATATTTGCGACAACGACGGCTTTCGCCGAGCTCGTTATCGACGTTCAGGGCGTCTCTCAACCGACACCCGTCGCCATTGTGCCGTTTGGCTTTGAGGGCAGTTTACCCGGCATACCACTGGATATCAGTGCAGTGATCAAGGGCGATCTACTACGCAGCGGGCGCTTTGCGCCGATGGCTGAAAGCGACATGCTGCAGAAGCCTACCGACGGTGCGGATGTTGATTTTGACGACTGGAGTGTCCTCGGTGTCGAGGCTGTCGTGGTCGGGAAGCTCATGCAGCAAGGAGGTTCGGATGCCTATACGCTTCAATTTCAGCTGTTTGATACTTTCCGGCGTAAGCAACTAATTGGATTCCGCATGCCCGCAACGCGTACAACGGTGCGCGCAGCGGCACACCGCGCTGCGGATATGATTTATGAGGAGTTAACGGGAATCAAAGGTGTTTTTGGCACCAAACTCGCCTATATAACTGCTGAGCAACAGGCCGATGGACGTCTTTATTCACTGATGGTGTCTGATCAGGACGGTGAGAACGACCGCCCGATTTTGGAGAGCAAGGACCCAATCATGTCTCCCGCGTGGTCGCCCGACAGCCGCCAATTGGCGTATGTGTCCTTTGAAGGCTCCAAATCATCAATATTTATTCAGACTCTGCGGTCAGGAAACCGATTTCAGGTCTCGAATAAACCCGGGATCAACGGTGCACCAGCATTTTCACCGGATGGACGTAAACTGTTAATTACATTGGGTGGGATTAACGGAAATCCCGATATTTACGTGCTGGACATTGCATCGCGCCAGACTAAGCGATTAACAACCCACAGAGCGATCGACACAGAAGGCACCTGGTCGCCAGATGGTCAATATATATACTTTACGTCCGACAGAAGCGGTGGTCCGCAGGTGTATCGAGTATTGGCAAGCGGTGGATCACCCGAGCGCGTCACCTTCGAAGGGAGTTATAATGCGCGACCGCGGCTGTCGCCTGACGGTACACGGTTGGCAGTGGTGCATAATGATCGTGGAAACTACCGCATTGCGGTTATGAATTTAGAGCGCAAGGCTTTACTGGTACTGTCATCAGGCCGGCAAGATGAGTCGCCGAGTTTCGCCCCGAACAGCGATATTTTGATTTACGCGACGAGGCAAGGTGGTGACGGAGTGCTGGCAACCGTGTCGGCCGATGGGCTGATTCGACAAAAGATGGCATCAGGACGAGGGGATATACGTGAGCCGGTTTGGTCGCCCTTCGAAAGGTTTTAATAGTATAATTTACTTTAATTAAAATTTATTAAACATTGATTTTTAATGAATTAATTTTCTAAAGGGTTTAGCTATGTCTTATTATAAAATGTCCGCAATTGCAGTACTGTTCGTGCTTCTGGTCGGCTGTTCGTCGACGCCCGTTCCAGATCCAGAGCCAACTGATACCACTTATGGTGGCTCAGATGATGGCGCCTATACCTCGGGTATTGGCGTTGATGGTATGGGTGATGGAGAGTACTTCGACGAAACCACCAAAGCCGACGAAACGCTCGGCAGCGTCATCTACTTTGACTTCGATTCATCTGCAATTCGGACCGAGGACCAGGATCTACTTTCGGCCCATGCAATTCAATTGAGCCAAAATTCATTCAACAATGTGCGTCTTGAAGGTCATGCTGATGAACGCGGTTCGCGCGAATACAATATTGGTCTTGGAGAGCGTCGTGCGCAGGCTGTACGCCAAATACTCATGATTCAGGGCGTTAATGCATCGCAAATTCAGACGGTCAGCTTTGGTGAGGAGCGACCGGAGTCGATGGGTGAATCTGACGGTGATTATGCGCAGAATCGTCGTGCTGAGATCAAGTATACGAATTAGTCGATTCGAGCTGATATGATTTTATTAAAAAATAAGATACTCCTCATGCTGTCAGCAGCATTGATTCTCAGCGGTTGTGCTGTGACGCCGTCTGCCGATGACCCTGTCTTGATTAAGCTTATGGAGCTCGAGCGGCGATTGCAGGATATCGAACAGGTCGTGAAGAATCAGGGTTTGGTCAACCTTACTCGGCGGGTTGGCGCAGCTGAGCGCCGTGGTGATGCGCTGCAGGGCCGCGTTGAAGGGTTGGAACACAGTGCTGAAGGCATAGTAGACCGACAACGACAGTTGTATATGGATCTCGATATGCGAATTCAGGAGCTGGCAACGTCAATTAAGGCGCATAATTTGATTAGACGTGTGGATGATGCCCGAATTACAGCGGCGAAATCCGATATCGCAACCATTGAGGGGGCGCTGAAAATGTATCGACTGGATAACTTCTCTTACCCCCAGACACAGCAAGGGCTTGAAGCATTGATTGTCGCGCCAAATGATCCAAGTATTAAGAACTGGAATCCGAATGGTTATATCGCTCGATTACCTAAAGATCCTTGGGGTAATGCGTACCAATACTTGAACCCTGGAAGTCACGGCACGGTCGACATCTACTCGTTCGGTGCGGATGGTAAGCCGGGCGGTGCTGAAGAAGCTGCCGATATTGGTAACTGGGAACCTGACCAGTTACTGATGCTGGGTGGATCGGATCGCGATAACTATCAGGCGGCTTTTGAGCTTCTCAAGAAGCAACATTATGAGCCCGCGGCGTTGGCATTTCTGCAGTTTCTGGCCACATTTCCGGGCAGCGAGCTAGCAGACAATGCTCAATATTGGTTGGCGGAGTCACATTACGTTACGCAGCAGTTTACTAAGGCCTTAAATAACTTCGAAATTGTTATAGCGAAGTACCCAAATTCTCGCAAAGTTCCGGATGCCCTCCTGAAGGTGGGCTATTGCAATTACGAGCTCAAGAGTTGGACTGCGGCGCGAGCATCTCTGATGCGTGTGCAAGCAGAATATCCAGAAACAACGGCAGCACGCCTTGCAGGCCAGAGGTTACAACGCCTGGACGCGGAGGGTGTGTAGGTATGGCGGCGTCTATTGCACTAAAAGACGCTTGTTATTTGACGGTTATCGGGTATTATGCCGCCGTCATTCAGGCGGCCTCCCGGCCACCTAATTCCCAGATGGGGCGTTAGCTCAGAGGTAGAGCATTCGGCTTTTAACCGACCGGTCGTAGGTTCGATCCCTACACGCCCCACCATTGTAAAATCCTAGTGCTCTCATTTCCGGCAGCGGTGCGTTGGCGTCGCTTACTCTTTTTCGATCGAAGGGTCTTCTATACCCTCTTTTCTGACCGACGGGTCTTCTGAGGCCTTCAAAAACTCGCGGGCAGTTAATGCAAGCCCCGTTAACATAAGGGCGAATACGACAAAAGCAAAGCCGAGTATAGTCGAGGTGCTCATTGTCTATTCCCGACTATTCCCATCAACTTGAAGTAGATGCCAAAGCACAATATCGAAGGCACCCATAAAGCCGTGAAGAGACCTTCCTCTCGATTCCCCGTGAAC
>JABIQN010000095.1 GCA_018699395.1 Gammaproteobacteria bacterium | reverse complement strand
TTTTCTCATCATATTTGAGGTGTTATACTTCACTACAACACCAACTCAAGTGATCTCTAGGCCTATCAAATCAATACTTTAGCGGCCCTGCAGCAGCTATCGCCAAGTAGATGCGCGTCCTGCTGTCCCTTTATGACGTCACCCGAATCGATCACAAAAAACCATGGCAACTAATCCTGGCGACACCTTATAAGTGGTAATGACAATTCATGGGATGGAAAGTGTGGACCGAATCGACAGTTTTAAGAACTGGCGATTGGCGGCCAGATCAAGTCGCAGGGTAGCTTTAGTGATCGAGGATCAAATGACCCTGATCTGATAGGTACTCAAGCCATTTATTCAGAATAACATTGAAACGCCAGCGCCGATCAAGCTCCTCTTTGTGCTCAAGGATGAGGCGCCGCAATGCGGCATGCCGCTGCCTCTCACCAATAGCCAGAACCTCAGCCTGCTGCCCGTCAAGATACACGCGCACCATCATGTCCGGGTCAGACAACAGACCTTCGTTGGTGGACAGGTGATACGTCAACGATAACGTGACGGTGTATCTGCTGGTCTCGATGACTTCGATGAATAATTCACAATCACCCGCTACGCGCGATCTAAAACAACCATCAATACGATCAATCTCAGGTATTAGTCGTAGCAATCGAAGATAGTTGCTTTCATAGAGTGACATCAGCCCCACAAAGCTTTTGGGACTGACAATAGTTTCTGGTACGAGTAGGGAATCGAGCAGCATGGGGTTAAATATACCAGTCAGCGGAGCGTAATATCAGGGCCATACTCGGCGCTCAACGCCTATGCTATCCAGTATCCTGATCGAAATCTCTTCGAAATACAGGAATCCGCACATATTACAATTATATTCGGCTACTTTAATTTCCTCCGATGCGTCAATTTTAAAGCGGATTCTGCCGCAATAACAGCCACCTGGATGAGTCGTCATTCTTTACCCTTCCGCCAGACTGCAAGGTAATTATTTGCTGGCATTGTATAGAGCCTCTGTCGCAGCATATCCTGAGCTTTACCGAGCTCGTCCAGAAATTCAAGATGCCGAATTCCCATCTCTGGATCTTGCGACCGTAATGAATCGTGAAAATTTGCGTTACTCGGCGCGTTAAATTCACCGTCTTGACGAAACGGGCCATAGAGACAAAAAACGCCGGAATCAGTCAGCGCAATCCCAAGCATTTCGAACATCTTCCTGACTGCTGGAATGCTCATAATATGAGCCGTATTCGCCGAATAAATTGCGTCGCACGATGCGGCTTCGACTTCGTCAAACAGTACATTGAGTGAAATCGGTGCCAACAAATTAGTTAGTCCAGCATCCTTCACCCACGCGTTGATGCTCTCATGATTCTCATCGAGGTCGCTGGTTTGCCATTGTAAGTGTGGTAGCTCTCTCGCGAAGAGCGCAGCATGCTGTCCAGTTCCCGAGCCAATCTCGAGGAGAGTTGAGCAATGTTTCAGCTCGGTTCGCAATACGCCGAGAATTGGCACAGCGTTTCGTTCGGCATACTCCGAGAACGACCTGCTAGCCATTAGAATCTGCGCCACTCAGAGCCTTGACATCGAATAAGCTCTCGCGATACCAAGCGAGCTCTTCGATAGAATCGCGAATGTCCGATAAGGCTCGATGAGCCGAGTCTTTTACGGAGCCTCTCGCGACATCCGGGGCCCAGAGTGACGCGAGAATCTTGAGCGTACTAACGTCCAAGTTTCGGTAATGAAAAAACCTTTCCAACTCCGGCATTTCACGCGCGAGAAAGCGCCGATCCTGACAGATACTGTTACCGCACATGGGTGACGCACCCTCTTCAACCCATTTATCTAAGAAGGCGATGGTTGCCTGCTCGGCATCTGCCGCGACGGTATTGCTGTTCAGTACTCTCGCTATTAATCCCGAGTCGCCATGATGACGTGTATTCCAGTCATCCATGCCATCCATCGTTTCGTCTGATTGGCGAATCACCAATTCGGGCCCAACGGCTAATTCAGTCAGGTATTTATCTGTCACGACCGTAGCTATCTCGATAATCGTGTCGGTCTGCGTAGATAGACCGGTCATCTCCAGGTCGATCCAGATCAAATTAGTCGTCCGGTTGGGTGCAGTATCGGGCATTTCTCAAAACCTTGTTTGTCGGAATTGCCTTAGTTTACATGCCCGGAGAGTGCAAGGTTGCCTGCTTGCGGTCATACTTCGCTAATGACTGAGGATACTGCCACTGTTATTGCAACGTATAGCCGCCGCATGCGACTCCGACTGGCCACTGGTGAAGAAGTCGGTGCCCGCATTAAGGGTAAGCGAATCAAGGCGGTCTGTGGGGATTTGGTCACTGCGACACCTATTGTGAGCGAGGTGGACTGGCTTATTACAGAGATCGGTGAACGTAGAAATGAGTTAACTCGCCCAAATACGTGTGGCCAGACTGAAGTCCTTGCCGCTAACGTGGACGCATTAATCATTGTTGCTTCCGTAGTGCCATTACCAGACTGGTACATCGTCGATCGTTATTTGTGCGCCGCCGAAATCATGGGCGTTCTGCCAATTATTGTTTTTAATAAGATCGACCTTCTCGAAGGGCACGACATCGAGATCGGCGAGCTGCAAGAATACCGAGACATAGGAATACCGGTCATTGAGTGCAGCGCAGAAACCGGCAAAGGCACAAGTGACATCCTGACATCGCTCGCCGGTCAATGCGGTATTGTTGTGGGGCAGTCGGGAGTTGGGAAGTCCAGCCTGATCAATCAGCTGGTGGGTGGTTCAGAACAACGCATAGGCAGTATCTCCACTAAGTCTGGTGAAGGAAGGCATACCACGGTTAATTCCGTCATGATTTCACTTCAGGGGGGTGGCTCCTTGATCGACTCACCGGGCGTTCGCGATTACGCCCCCGCCTTGTCCGACGTAACTGACGCCGCAGTGGGTTTTCGAGAAATCGTCGCGGCAGCTCAATTATGTCGATTCGCCAATTGTCGCCACCTGCGTGAGCCCGGATGCGCCGTCAAAGAAGGTGTCGACAATGATTCGATCAGCTACCGACGTTATGAGAGCTTTAAGCGCGTTGTGAATCTGACAGAGAAACTGTCAGCGGGAAAATACTAGCCCAATCAGCCGGGCGGCCAAGCGAGTGTTCTGCCACCTAATAAGTGCATGTGCATGTGAAATACGGTCTGGCCGGCAGCTTCATTACAATTCATTACGGTCCTGTAACCGTCATCTGCGATGCCCTCTGCTGTAACGATATCGCAAGCTGCCAAATACAAACTGCCAATGACTGCCTGATCTTCCGGAACGATATCGTTTATCGTCGCAATATGTTTTCTCGGAATGATTAATACGTGCGTCGGCGCTTGCGGATTGATGTCACGAAACGCTATTGTTGTGGCCGATTCATGAATAATATCCGCTGGGATTTCGCCCGCCAATATTTTGCAAAACAAACAATCCTTTTCAGGCATGATGCATGCCTAATCGATAGCCCTACGGCCATAAAAAGCATGTGACAGCGTTCCGCCGTCAACGTACTCAAGCTCTCCACCCAACGGCACGCCATGTGCGATTCGACTCACCGTCACGGCCTTTCGTAAGGCAAGGTCTGCCAGGTAATGTGCTGTTGCATCGCCCTCAACTGTAGGGTTGGTCGCAATGATTAGCTCTTTAACTTCCCCCTCAAGCAACCACTTCTCAAGTTTGCTGAGGCCAAGCTCTTCGGGTCCGATCCCGTCCAATGGAGACAGGTGCCCCATCAATACAAAATAAAGCCCGCGGAATCCTGTTGCATCTTCGAGCGCCATAACATCAGCAGGAGACTCAACAACACAAAGTTGGCTCGAGTCTCGACCGCTTGCTGAACATAAGGAGCACAAGTCACTTTCCGTGAACATGCGGCAGCGGCTGCAGTGTCCTATCCCCTCAGCAGCTTCTGCCAGTGCAGCAGACAGGTCCATTGCACCATTTCGGTCTCGCTCTAATAAATGAAATGCGATCCGTTGCGCAGACTTTTGTCCAATCCCCGGCATACAGCGCAGGCCTGTAATTAAGCGAACCAATAGCGGAGAATAAGACATAGATCAGAACGGAAGCTTCATGCCGGCTGGAAAATTCAATCCTGATGTCATACCAGAAAATTTCTCCTGTGTTGTCTTTTCAACTTTGTAAATGGAGTCATTAAATGCAGCGGTAATCAGGTCTTCTAGCATTTCCTTGTCATCGCCAAACAATGCGTCATCAATCTCAACCGCCTTGACCTGATGCTGGCACGTCATGGTGATGCGAACCATGCCAGCGCCGGACTCGCCGATAACCGTTATCGACGCCATTTCATCCTGCGCCTTTTTCATGTTGGCCTGCATCTCCTGGGCCTGCTTCATTAATTGGCCAATGCCACCCTTCATCCCTTATCTCCTGAAATTATTTCTATCGTATCCGTTTTCAGCTCGGCGCCAAACATGCTCTTCAGAGATTGCACATTCGGATCCGCCTCCAGCGACCTGCGAGCTTCCTCAAGCCGCTCATCCGCCTTTCGTGATTCTTGTTGAACCGGTGTCTCCTCTGCCGCTGATCCCATCTCGATATCGATCGTCAGCGTCTCGCCAAAATACTTACTCAGGCTGTCTACTATAAGGCCCTTTCTCTGCTTGGTCAGCATCGATTCGGAGCGCGGATCCAATCCGAGAAAAACGGTGTCACCTTCGCGCTTTAGATACGCGCAATTGCTGGCGAGCAATCGCGACGCACCAGAAAGCCCGAGGTTAGGAACCAGAACGTTCCAATCGGGATCCGACCAAACTTTTACTGCTTTTTTGGGTTGTGCTGACTGAACGGGAGCGGCTTTGGGCTTCGTGGCCACACTGACGGGGCGCGGTGCAGCAACTCCTCCACTGCTCACGGGTCCGGCAGTTTCTGTTGACTCTGCTGCCGCAGGCTTGAATGCCAGCATTCTCAACAACGTCATCTTAGCGCCACTAAGTGGATCAGGTGCGAGGTGTAGGTCACGACGACCCATAATGGCAATCTGATAAAATAATTGGACGTCAGCGATCGGCATGACATTGGCTAGGTCGGAGATCTCTTTCTCAGAGTAATCATCTTCACTGTCGCAGGTTCCAACAACTTGAAAAACAGCAACGCGCTGCAAGTCTCTGGCGACATCGTCCAGCAAGCGCGCATAATCTGGAAATTGCTCGTCGATTTCTCGAATGGTTTCGATGATGCCCTTGGCATCACCGCTGGCCAATAGATTCATTAATCGAATGACATAATCGCGATCAATCGTACCCAGCATGATTGCCGCCGAGCTCTCTTCGACCTTACCACCACAATACGCGATAGCCTGGTCCAGTAAACTCAGTGCATCTCGCATACTGCCATCGGCGGCTCGAGCGAGCAGCGCTAGTGCAGCGGGCTCAAACTCAATTCCTTCAGCATCACAGATGTATACCAGATGATCAGAGATCAGCCGAGGCGTCATGCGCTTCAAATTGAATTGTAAGCATCGCGACAAAACGGTTGCCGGCAGCTTCTGTGGATCCGTTGTCGCAAGCAAAAATTTGACGTGTTCGGGGGGTTCTTCGAGCGTTTTCAACAGCGCATTGAACGAGCTCTTCGACAACATGTGTACCTCGTCGATCAGATACACCTTATAGCGGCCGCGGGCAGCTGCGTATTGAACGTTGTCGAGCAAAGCGCGTGTATCATCGACTTTGGTCTTTGATGCAGCATCTACCTCGATCAAGTCAACGAAACGGCCTTCATCGATTTCCTGGCAAGCGCTACATTTACCACAGGGTTCAGCCGATACACCCGTTTCACAATTCAGTGCTTTAGCAAGAATTCGTGCGATAGTCGTCTTACCGACACCGCGCGTGCCAGTAAACAGGTATGCATGATGCAATCGACCACTATCAAGCGCGTTCGTCAGTGCTTGCAGCACATGCTCTTGACCAACTGTGTCGGAAAAGTTTTTAGGCCGCCATTTGCGAGCAAGAACGAGGTAACTCATAGATTAGGCACGTTGCGAGTATCATCCGCTGAATCGTCTATTAAATCACAAGTGGCCCGCGCCAGCTGCTCCCCGGCACCCGGCACCACCGCTACCGTTGCTCCCTTCCGGGCCTGGCGGAGTTTACGGTTGACCGTCGCGAGGAAGCCGACGCGGACCGGGCGAGATTATCGCCCGGACACAACGTGACTTCAACCTGATCCCAAAGATGACGGTCTTTTCCGACCGCTTGCTCTGCGATGTACTTTAGGTCGCAGAAGCGGCAGCGATACTGGCTATCGATGAATCGAGAGTTGCATCAAATTCATCATCAGATTGCTGCGCACTCAGGCCTTCCGCCAGCGCCCGTGAAAAACTCGCTACCATTCCTTTCTGACGCGTCAAACGATCGTTTGCTTCTTCGCGCGAGTAACCACCTGATAATGCAACAACGCGAGCAACATTGGGGTGTGAAACGCAGTCGTCGTACAGACCATCCTTCTCCGGCAATGTAAGCTTGAGCATAACGCTTTCGTCAGCGTTCAGACTGTTAAGCTGCTTCATTATTGCAGCCTTCAACAAATCTTCAGCTGCCGCCTTGTTCACGCAATGGATGTCAACTTCTGGCTCGATGATGGGCATCAGTCCTGCCGCAACAATGCGTCTACCAATCTCGAATTGCTGATCGACTACTGCATTTACACCGGTTTCATTCACTTCTTTAATTACTGAGCGCATTTTCGTACCGAAAATACCGGCTGCGCTAGCCTTTAACAAAAGAGAATCAAGATCTGGCATTGGAAGCAGAAGCTGGGCACCGTCAACAAGGTCGGCGAGACCTTTATCAACTTTCAGAAATGGAACCACGTTCTTAACATTCCAAAGGTAAGAAGGCGTCGATTGACCATCGACTTCGCGATCCATCGTGTCTTCAAAGAGAATCGCGCCGAGAATTCGATCACCGCCGAATGAAGCGCTGGTCATGATGCGAGAGCGCATCGCATGAACGATGCCGAACATTTCCTCGTCACTTGACCAGTCATCCGAAGTAACGCCATATAGACCGAGTACTTTCGGCGTACTGCCGCCACTTTGGTCAAGTGCTCCGATAAAACCGGGTGCGTTTTTGATTTTTTCGAGTTGTTCTACGTTGGTCATATTAGCCTCTAAGATTAGGAATTTTGGATCAGTTTGAAGCTGGATTCTACAGGATATTTCGCCGTTTTGGACCCCGACATACTGATATTATTAAGTTTAATCTCTCCCACCCTCTAAATCAGAAATTCAGGAAGATATTACCTGTACTCGTGTTCGTGTTACTCATCACAACGTGCTCCCGCTAATCACCTAAGCGCAAATAACAGCCAAATTAAGGTAGTCTAACTGGCTAAGAGATGTTCAAAGTTGGAGGGGGAGAAAGAGATGAGCAGATACAAATTCGCCGCGTTAGTGCTCGGTGCAATTATAGTTATCACGTCAACTTCCGGATTCGCGGCGCCGCGTGCAGAAACTGTCGCTACAGCAGCTCAGTCGTTCCTCGACTCGCTCGATGAGGCTCAGTTGGCAACCGTGACGATGCCGATGGATACGAATGAAAGGGCGAAGTGGACCAATCTTCCAAACATCATGGTGCAGCCAGCCGGCTTGCTCATCAAAGACATGACGGATAAAACGCGACGAGCTATGCATGCCCTTATGCGGGCAACCATGTCGAGTCAGGGCTATGCCAAGTTCACGGGAATCATGTTGCTCGATGACCTGCTCCACCAAATCGAAGCAGAGGCACTGCGATCAAACAAAGAACGTCGCGACTTTGTAAGGTTCTTCAATGACCCCATGGCCAGAGCATTTATTGCATCTCGCGACTATGAGAATTACACAGTGGCCATTTTTGGAAATCCCAGCGATACAAGCTGGGGCTGGAGAATTACGGGCCATCATGCAGCTATGAATTTCACTATCTCTGACGGTAGAATCGGCTTCACACCGACATTTCTCGGCAGCAACCCGATGGAAGTCCAGAGCGGGCGGTACGCCGGCCTCATGGCTCTAGCGCATGAGGGCGAGCGAGGCATTGAATTCATGAAATCCTTGGACGACGATCAACGCAAGAAGGCAATGATCGCTGATCAGGCGGCTGCGAACCTGTTTGAGGGCCTTGGAAGGCGTCACAGTCTGGATAATTACGAAGGATTATTGGTAAGTAACCTGACGAAAGAGCAAATGCATCTGCTGCAAAGGCTTATCACTGAATTCACTCACAATGCCAACCATGAGGCGGCAAGTGCACAGTTAGATGCTATCAGTGAGGCAGGCTGGGGCAAATTGTGGTTTTCCTGGCGCGGCCCGGTAGACGCCAGTGGTGAATTTTATTATCGCGTGCATGGCCCTCGTATCCTGATTGAATACAACCGCCAGGATGCCAACCACGATCATATGATCGTCCGCGATCCTTCTAACGACTATGGTGAAGACTGGCTTGGAAGACACTACGAGGAACATCATCCGAACATGAAGGATGTAATTGAGAACACGCGGCGGCGCGCTGCATCTCTTTCGGCCAACGAAAGAGAGTAGCCGGACATCAAAAAACTACAACATTTGAAAATGAACTAACTCATCTAGGGTGCACGAATGAAACTACGATTCCAGATATTGCTTTGCTGCTCGCTTATTGGCTTCGCCAGCCTTACCTCAGCGCAGAATGACGACAGTATCCCCATCATTTTTGACACTGATTTCGCCATGCCGCCGACGGATGATGCGCTGGCACTGATGCTGGCACTACAATCACCTGAACTGGATATTCTCGGCATTACTACGGTTGCTGGAAATAGTAGTCTCGAACGTGCAACATCCGATGTCCTTCGAATGCTTGAGATCGCCGAACGAATTGATATCCCAGTATACGAAGGGGCCGACCTGCCACTCGTGCATAGAATAAGTGACTTCGCAGTAAGTCAATACGGCAGCTGGTATTCCGATGCATTACCGCCCGAACCCTACGGTGGATTCGCAAAGAAGAAAATCGAGGGCGAGTCCGCAGCGGCCTATATCGAGAGAGAAGTACTGGCCAACCCCGGGGAGATAACTATCGTCGCCCTGGGGCCGTTAACTAATATTGCTCAAGCGATTCAAAATAATCCTGACTTCGCTGCCAAAGTGAAGCAGCTGTTCATCATGGGCGGTGCGGTAGCCTCTCTCTCGGATGGCGCCGGTAATATTACGCCCAATGCTGAGTACAATTTTTGGGTGGATCCGGAAGCTGCCAAAATCACGCTGCGTTCCGGCATCCCAATCGAGTTGTCGCCTTTAAACGTGTCTCGAAAGTCGGCGCTAACAAAAGACTGGTATAACAAAATGGTCGCCGTGGAAACGCCGCTAACCAATCTTCTGAAGATCTACCTCGGCCCTCGTTTCGAAGCAGCTCCTGACAGAGTGTGGTTGATGTATGACCAGATCACTGTCGCCAGCCTTATCGATCCATCCCTAGTGACGTCAGAGAGAATGTATGTCGACGTTAATGACAATCACGATATCAGTTATGGCGTTTCTGTTGCCGGATTAGAGGTATGGCCTGGTGCGGAAGAAGCGCAGCAAATGAATGTACAGTACGATCTAGATTGGCCGCGCTTTATTAAAATGTATATTGAACGTCTGCAGCGGCCGATTGCCAACTAAACGGGCATGCGATGGACGTTTAAATTACTAATGTATGCCTTCCAAAAACACCATGCGGGCTGTGTGGGGTTGTGACTGGTAAGGAGAGAACCAATGAGAATCATGGCAACGCTTCTTTATCGCAGATTCGCTAAATCCGAACCCGCTGGCTTCTGATACAGACGTAGCCCAAACTCCGGCATGATCGCCATTAAATGATCAAATACATCGGACTGAATATCTTCATAAACTGACCATACAGTCGTGTTCGTAAAACAATAAATCTCCAGCGGAAGTCCTTCAGGCCCCGATCCGCGCTGCCGAACAATTAATGTATTACGTTTGTCGATCTTAGGGTGATTTTTCAGATAGTTGAATGCATAGGCACGAAAAGTGCCGACATTCGACAGCTGCCGCTTGTTTATGTCACTGCCCATCTCAGTCGAAAGCCCCGTATTGTAATCAGCCAGTTCCCGCTCTTTGCCTTCAATATACGCCTTGAGTAATGCGGAGCGTTTAAAGTGACTAACCTCATCTTGCGTCTGGAAGCGGATCGACGATACATCAACAAAAATCGAACGCTTAATGCGCCGAGCACCAGACTGCGACATGCCACGCCAATTCTTGAACGAGTCCGTGATCAGTCTGTGTGTGGGAATCGTTGTAATAGTCTTATCAAAGTTTTGCACCTTGATCGTATGTAGTTGAACATCGACGACATCACCATCGGCACCGAACTGCGGCATTTCGATCCAATCACCGACCCGAACCATGTCCTGTGCAGTGAGCTGCACACTAGCGACCAGCGACAAGATCGTGTCCTTAAACACCAGCAAGAGAATTGCGGTCATCGCGCCGAAACCACTGAGCAGCAGCAGTGGCGAACGATCCAATACTGCCGAAACAATCATCACGCCACCGAAAATCCAAATGACGATCTGTATTAGTTGGACAAAACCCTTCAACGGACGATCCTTCGCGACTGGCGAAGCCGAATAGATCGTATTGGCTGAGCTGAGTGCGCCGGTTAACGAGAGCGTCAGCATCAACATCATGTAGCCCATCGCAATGTTACGGAGTAACTGCGCAACGCTTTCTGGGAGACCTGAAACAAACGGTACTCCGACAAATACAATCAACGCCGGCAACACTTGGACGAGCCGACCGACAACATTGTGAGCAACCAGGGCGTCGTCCCATGTGGAGCGAGATAGTTTAGCGAACGCGCGGATAGCAGTAAGCAGCAGTCGCTTCACGATTAGATCGACAATAATTGCGCCAATCAGAAGCGCGAGTAATCCAGCGCCGGGCGGCAAAAGTGGGTGAATCGAAGCAAGCTGTTCAAACATTTATTTCGAAATCCTTGACGAATACACGAAGATCGATGCTAGCACTCTTAGTATTCATGCAATTGGTAGACATTAGAGGTTTTTATAGGCCTTTCTAGGAGGGTATGCAAATGCGTGGTGGTAGCTAAAGTCTCTAGCTAACCTTAGTGGGTGGCTGCCGAAACTCTCAGCCCTTTTTATGATCACTCAGCATCATCGCAATGGTCCTGACACGGCTTCTGCTGCTTTACTGCTTATGATAAGGATGCCCTATTTATTTTATCTACAATGTCATTACTGTTATTTCTCACATAGGGATATCAAGTGATTTATAATTTGCCTCGCCGGCATATATGACTTTACGCAATATTTTTAGTTGCAAGGAAAACACTTTGGAAATTATCATCTCATTTTGTATTTTTTTAATAATTACTACATTTGTTTATTCGCGTGTTGGTTTTACAAATATTTTTAGCAGTTACCGTTTGTGGTTTCAGGATGGCTATTGGGTAAATTACAATATTGTTGAAGCTCTAGCTTGGATTGCTAAAGCCGCTGTAATTTTGCCAGGGCTGATTTGGCAGAAAGAAATTTGGGAACTACATTTGGTAACATTGTTTACGTCTGCGTTATTAATTTGGGTATCAGAGCGCAAGCTACTACCAACAATGGTTGCCTTTAATACATTATGGATTGGATTATCCACAGTAATTATTGTTCGCAATATTCTTTAAATTTGAATTAAATTAATTTTTTTAAGCCTATTTCCATAAGCAAAATTATTCAGTGGCCAGAGCGATATTTTCACTACAACTGCAGGATTACTGCCCTCATCTTATTTTCAAGACCAATAATCTCTTCAGCATTTAAAACTCTATCGACGTCTCCACCTGCCTTTGTTTTGATTCTATAATCAAATGTCTTTTTGCCCTCTGCTTTAAGTCTTCTTGCCTCTTCAAAAACTCTTAAATCTAAATCAAAACCATAATCATCTCTATACATGCAACTGTCGTAAGTGCTGGTCCGCAAGGAGCAATCCACATCCGTAGCAATTGAAGTCCCATCATCTGTAATAAGTTCACCGTTAATTAAATAATTTCCCTGATATGGGTAAATCCATCTTTTTTGCTGTGAATATATAACGTTATAAACTTGCACAGACCTAATCGACTTGTCAGATTTTGAAACATACCCTCTTAGAAACTGATCATTCCAAACCATTCTTAATATGCCCCCTCGGCCTTGTAACAATTAACCGTATTGAAAGTTATGACCGTTTCAAGGGGATCGTTTATTCCAGAGGAGGTTGTGCAGGTTTCGATAAAATCACTTGTAAGAGAAGAAAACTTATCTTGTGATTCTTGAGCAACTTGTCTGGGGGTTGCACATCCTGATATTAATGAGAGGGCAAAGGCGAATGTGCATAAGCGACCTGCCATATGTTTACGTTTAATAAATTTCATTCTAG
>JABIQN010000094.1 GCA_018699395.1 Gammaproteobacteria bacterium | reverse complement strand
GATGCAAACAAATCTGGATGTAGCTGACAACAGCGGCGCACGCCGTGTTCAGTGCATCAAGGTTTTGGGTGGTTCCAAGCGTAAGTACGCATCCGTAGGCGACGTTATTGTTGTCTCGGTTAAGGAAGCCATCCCACGTGGCCGTGTTAAGAAAGGTGACGTCCGTAAGGCCGTTGTCGTCCGCACAGCTAAAGAAGTTCGTCGTGAAGACGGCACAGCGATCCGTTTTGATCGCAATGCAGCAGTTATCCTCAACAACGCTAATGAGCCCGTAGGTACTCGTATCTTTGGCCCAGTTGTTCGTGAGCTACGTGCCAAAAATTTCATGAAAATCATTTCACTTGCACCAGAGGTGCTTTGATATGGCTGCTAAATTGAAAAAAGGCGATAAAGTCATCGTTTTGACTGGCAAAGATAAGGGCAAACAGGGCGAAATATCCTCTGTAAACCCATCTGCCGGTAAAGCTATTGTAGATGGCCTTAACATGGCTATCCGCCATACAAAGCAATCCCAGTCTGACCAGGGCGGTCGCATCCCACTCGCGATGCCAATCCAACTGTCAAACTTGGCGCTGATTGATAGCAACGGCAAAGCAACACGCATTGGCTTCCGTGAAGAAGACGGCAAAAAAGTACGTTTTGCAAAATCAACAGGGGAGACCGTATAATGTTGGATTCAGCAAACTACACTCCGCGTTTAAAAGCTCTATATGCGACCACAATTAAGGCCGCAATGAAGGAAGAGTTTGGTTACAAAAACGACATGATGATCCCACGTTTGGACAAAATTGTTCTGAACATGGGCGTCGGAGATGCCGTGAAAGACACCAAAAAAGTAAAGCACGCGCAAGATGCCTTGACATTGATTGCAGGTCAAAAAGCCGTGGTTACTAAAGCCAAGACTTCTATTGCGGGTTTCCGGGTACGTGAAGATATGCCTTTGGGCACTAAGGTCACGTTGCGCGGCAATCACATGTATGAATTCATGGACCGTCTGACCACAATCGCCCTGCCACGTGTACGCGACTTTCGCGGCGTGAAAGCTTCTTCGTTCGATGGTCGTGGCAACTACGCCATGGGCCTTAAAGAGCACATCGTGTTTCCAGAAATCGATTTCGACACTGTTGTCGATATGCTGGGCATGGACATCATTATCTGTACTGACGCTAAGTCGGATGCAGAAGCCAAAGCGCTGTTGAAGCATTTCAACATGCCCTTCAACAGCTAAGGATCTGCGATATGGCTAAAAAATCAATGATCGCCCGCGAAGTGAAGCGCCAGAAGTTGGTGGACAAGTATGCCACCAAACGTGCTGAGCTTAAAGGTATCGCGCGCGACCAATCCCGCCCCATGGAAGAGCGTTTCAAGGCACAGCTTAAGCTGGCCAAATTGCCACGCAATTCATCTGCAACACGACTTCATAACCGTTGTCAGCTCACCGGACGTCCTCACGCTTACTATCGTAAGTTGAAGGTCAGCCGGATCGCGCTGCGGGAACTTGGCTCATCTGGCCATATCCCCGGTATGGTTAAGTCAAGCTGGTAAGGAGTTTAAAAAATGAACGATCCTATCGGTGATATGCTGACACGTATTCGTAACGCTTCGTTGCGCGGCAAATCCACAGTGGAAACGCCTGCTTCTAAGGGACGCGCATGGGTATTGGATGTCCTGGCCGACGAAGGCTACATCCGCGGCTATGAAAAAACGACTGGTAAAGATGGCCACCCGGCTATCGAAATCAGCCTCAAATATTATGACGGCACGCCTGTGATCCGCGAAGTTAAGCGCGTTTCCAAGCCTGGTCGTCGTGTGTATTTGGGTGTGAAAGACATTCCTGTAGTCCGTCAGGGCTTAGGTGTGTCGATTGTCTCCACCTCTCGGGGTGTGATGTCGGATTCTAGTGCACGAGCCAACAATGTTGGTGGCGAAGTGCTCTGCACGGTCTTCTAGGAGTAAGGTATGTCTCGTATTGGTAAAAAACCGGTCGAGCTGCCCTCAGGTGTTTCGGCATCTGTGTCCGGCCAGACCATTGAAGTTAAGGGTCCGAAAGCGACT
>JABIQN010000093.1 GCA_018699395.1 Gammaproteobacteria bacterium | reverse complement strand
CTCGAAGCAGTTTCTACGGTTAAGCCGGGACTTATTGAGAAGTTCGGTGGACATGCGATGGCGGCTGGACTAACGATTTCGGAAGCATCATTGGATTCTTTCAAGAAGGCAGTTGCTGAGCAGATGCGGCGCTTGTATCCCAGTGCTGATTTTAGTGGTGCAATAGTGACGGACGGTCCGCTGCCAGGAACAGCGCTGAGCCTTAATTTCGCCCGATCATTGCGAGATGCAGGCCCTTGGGGGTCGGCGTTTCCTGAGCCGATGTGGAGTGGCGAATTCAATATCGTGGAGCAACGAACAGTCGGGGAGAATCACCTCAAGCTGCGCGTCAGACCAGTAGAAGGTGGAAATATTATCGATGCCATTGCATTCAATCAGGCGGGTGGCGTTTACCGCGGTATGGTGCAGCTGGTGTATAAGCTGGATGTGAATGAATTTCGGGGCGTTGAGAACCCACAACTCATTGTGGAGCAAATCGCCGAATTACACGATGGTACGGCGTGATAAGATCACGCACTTTTACGTCACCCGAATTCCGAAAGCGATAATGGAAACCAGCCAGATAAAACAATCGATAGTCGATCTCACTGAGCGCACTGATGCGTTGAGGAGGTATCTTTGACTACGAGGCAAGAGCGGAAAGGCTGACCGAAGTTGAGCGCGAGCTCGAACAACCCGATGTGTGGGGTGAGCCTGATCGTGCGCAGGCGCTAGGTCAGGAGCGCGCCCGACTGGAGCAGATCGTCGGAGGGCTCGATAAGCTCACGCTCGGACTCGCCGATGCAGATGGGCTGCTGGCGATGGCGGTCGAAGACGATGATGAAGCGACGGTCAATGAAATCGTCATCGATATCGATAGCTTACAGAAAGTTATTGGTGGCCTCGAATTCCGCCGTATGTTCTCTGGCGAAATGGACCTGAACAGTGCATACCTCGATATTCAGTCCGGTGCTGGTGGCACGGAAGCACAGGACTGGTCCGAAATGGTTCTACGAATGTACTTGCGCTGGGCTGAAGCTCACGGATACACAGCTGAAGTGATCGAAGCATCGTCTGGCGAAGTCGCTGGCATCAAGAGCGCTACAGTGCATATCGTTGGGGAGTACGCTTACGGTTGGTTGCGTACAGAGACTGGTGTGCATCGTCTGGTACGAAAATCACCCTTTGATTCTAGTGCGCGCCGGCACACGTCGTTCGCGTCAGTATTTGTTTCTCCCGAGGTAGATGACGATATTGATATTGAGATCGATCCGTCGAATCTTCGCATCGATGTTTACCGCGCGAGTGGTGCGGGTGGCCAGCATGTCAACCGAACGGAGTCGGCAGTTCGTATCACGCACGTGCCTACAAACACCGTTGTTCAGTGCCAAAATGACCGATCGCAACATAAGAATAAAGCTACGGCGATGAACCAGTTGAAGGCGAAACTGTATGAATTGGAGCTGCAGGAACGAAAGACAGCAGCATCGATTATTGAGGACAGTAAAGCGGATGTTGGCTGGGGCAGCCAGATTCGCAACTATGTGCTCGACCAAAGTCGTATTAAGGATTTGCGTACCGGCGTTGAAACCGGTAACACTCAGGCCGTATTGGATGGCGGCTTGGATGCATTTATTGAAGCCAGCTTGAAACAAGGATTGTAAAGAAATCGTGACTGACGAAAAAGATGAAAATAAATTAATAGCTGAACGCCGAAGTAAGTTGGATGTGATGCGTGAAGGCGGTAACGCCTATCCGAATGACTTCAGGCGCACTGCGCTCGCAGGGCAGTTGCATCAGAACTTTGATACGCATGAGGGTGAGGCGCTGCGCGGGGAGCACATCAGGGTCGCAGTCTCGGGCCGTATGATGGTAAAGCGAGTGATGGGTAAAGCGAGTTTCATTAAGCTGCAGGACCAGTCTGGACAGATTCAGGTTCGCGTGGAGCGCGATCGTTTACTGGAAGGTGTCTATCAGAGATTCAAGAAATGGGATGTCGGCGACATCGTCGCAGCCCAGGGCGAGCTATTTCGAACTCAGACCGGCGAATTGACGGTTATGGTAGATGAAATCCGCCTGTTAACTAAATCGTTGCGCCCACTGCCTGAAAAGTGGCATGGCCTATCCGATCAAGAGGTGCGTTATCGACAGCGCTATGTTGACCTGATCATCAACGAGTCCAGTCGAGATGTACTTCAAAAGCGCTCTCAAATCGTCACTTACATGCGATCGTTTTTGGAGGAGGCAGATTTTCTCGAAGTCGAAACCCCCATGTTGCAAACAACGCCTGGCGGGGCGAATGCACGGCCGTTCAAGTCGCACCACAATGCTCTTGATATGGAGTTGTACTTGCGGGTCGCTCCCGAGCTGAATTTAAAGCGCCTGATTGTGGGCGGTTTTGATCGCGTCTATGAGATCAATCGAAACTTTCGCAATGAGGGTGTTTCTACTCAGCACAATCCTGAATTCACGATGATGGAGGCGTACCGAACGTATGCGGAGTACACCGACTGGATGGATATGACTGAAGCGATGTTGCACGGCATGGCCGAGGCCGTAAACGGAACTACGCTCGTCAGCTACCAGGGCGAGGAGTTCGACTTCGGCAAGCAGTTCACGCGCATGACGGTAGAGGAGGTCATCGAGGCCTACAATCCAGAATTCGATATGGCGAAAATCCGCGACCGCGACTATCTGGCAGATTATTGCGTGAAAATCGGCGTACCTATAAAGGATAATTACGGCGCCGGAAAGTTACAAATAGAAATATTTGACGCGACTGGCGAAGCAGAGTTGCGTGAGCCGACTTTCATCACGCAATACCCAACCGAAGTTTCACCATTATCCCGAAAGAATGACGAAGACCCATTCGTTGTAGATCGTTTCGAATTCTTTGTTGCAGGACGTGAAATAGCAAACGGATTTTCTGAGCTTAATGATCCAGAGGATCAGGCGGATCGGTTCCGCGCACAGGTTGAGAGTGCGGCGGCTGGCGATGATGAAGCGATGTCATACGATCACGACTACATTCGAGCGCTCGAGTACGGGATGCCACCAACAGCGGGAATAGGCATTGGCATTGATCGCCTGGTAATGTTGCTGACTGATTCGGCATCGATCCGTGATGTCTTATTGTTTCCCCATATGCGCCCTGAAAGCTTCGATTAGCTACGCAAGAATCGCTGCCTTGTTCAGATAGGGCAAGGCGACTAGGTTGAGCTTCGCATTGTGCACTGACAATTCCCCGTCAGCTTTATTGATGGGGATGACAGCTAGCAGATCGGTTCCGTATACATTAAGAACATTACCAATGTCCTGACCGGCATGCGACACCTTATCGCCTGGCGACACTGGCATATCGCTTTCAAATTTTAGTGTTCTTCGCTTGGTTGCGCCCTTGTAGTGTGTTCTGGCAATAATTTCCTGACCGGTGTAACAGCCCTTGTTGAAATCGATTGCGTCGAGGAGATCAAGGTTGAGCATGTGTGGTGTGTATTGCTCTGACTGCTCCAGCCCGATAGTCGGATGACCTTTGCTGATCAATGCGGCTAGGTCTGCTGTGACGCCCTCGTCAATAATCTCGAATTTTACTTTAGCTCGAAAACGAAAAATCAACAGACGCCGAACGATATCTTCAGCTAAATCGGAGGGTGCTGAGAGCCTAAAAGTTGACTCAGCCAATAGGACGTTACCTAGCCAGATAACCCTACCTTTCGGGCTGCACCAGGCAGCCAAAATTTTGGATTCTGACTCCAGTCGCTTTAAGTCATTGGTCAGCTGACCCTGTAGAAACTCAAAAGCATCTACACCGCTAACTAAAATTGTCGAAATTCTATTCATTTGCCTCAACATAGTTACTGTTACTGCAGGGCTTGATCGCCTCTGGCATACTCTTGCTATGCACAGTGATGACCCAAAGATTGATACTGAATCTGAAGATTCAACGACGGATGATAACCCACCGGAGAATCAGGATCCGCCGAAAGAAATCGGTGGCCGCGGCGGACTGGATCCAACTCGCTATGGCGATTGGGAAAAAGCAGGACGTTGCGTTGATTTTTAAGGATAATGCTACTGTCAACTGTGGTACGAATCCTCAACAAGAAGAGACTTCATGAGTAATAACGGCAGGCCGCTGTCGCCGCATCTCTCGATTTATCGCTGGCCCATCACTATGACTACGTCGATCCTCCACCGGGCAACGGGTGTAGCATTGAGCATTGGTTTCATTGTTTTGGCTGCCTGGCTTTTTGGTGTGGCAATGGGCGCAGAGTTATACGCGGCTTTTCTGAGCTACATGAATTCAATTATCGGCCGAGCGTTGTTGATCGGCTGGAGTTTCGCGTTCTTTTTTCATCTGTCAAACGGTGTCAGGCATCTAGTATGGGACAGTGGGCGCGGATTTGAAAAATCGACCGCGAATGCCTCCGCCTGGTTTGTATTGATACTCGCCGTGATCCTAACAGCACTATTCTGGTGGATTCGCTTATGAGTCTGCGCATTCTACTGGGCCAAGTACTGAGTTGCGATAGCACTAAAGGTGCCACAGCCCATTTCTGGGCGCAGCGCTTGTCGGGTATTGGTATCCTGATCGCCGGTCTGTGGTTTATTTTCTCGATTCTGAATATATCGGGATTTGAATATGCTGACGTACTAGCATTCATCGCTACTCCATTAAATGGCGTCATGCTTTTTCTTCTGGTCGTCGTAATGGCGTACCACTCGAATCTGGGTATACAGGTTATAGTTGAAGACTACGTCCATGATCATGGGTTGAGATTAACCACACTGATTCTTTCCCGCTTCGCACATACGTTTCTTGCGGTGGCGGCTGTTTACGCAATTATTAAGATTGGACTGGGCGCATGAGCGACTACGAATTTATCGACCATACCTATGATGTAATCGTCATCGGCGCCGGTGGCTCTGGCTTACGCGCTACCTTTGGCTTGGCCGAAGCGGGACTTAAGACGGCATGCATAACGAAGGTCTTTCCAACTCGAAGTCACACTGTGGCCGCACAAGGCGGCATCAGCGCTGCTCTTGGCAACATGGGCGAGGATGATTGGCGCTGGCATATGTACGACACCGTTAAGGGTTCAGACTGGCTTGGTGATCAGGACGCTATTGAGTACATGTGTAAAGAGGCTCCGGACGCGGTCATCGAACTGGAGCACTATGGTGTTCCATTCTCTCGTACCGAAGATGGCAAGATTTACCAGCGACCGTTTGGCGGCATGACGACACGCTATGGCGAAGGTACGGCGCAAAGAACCTGCGCGGCAGCCGATCGTACTGGCCACGCGATGCTGCACACCTTGTACCAGCAGTCGCTAAAGCATGACGCTGAGTTCTTTATCGAGTATTTCGCCGTCGACCTGATCATGGAGGACGGTGCGTGTCGCGGTGTGGTTGCGATTGATCTCGCTACTGGGCGTTTGCATCGCTTCCGTTCGCATAAAGTTATTCTCGCTACGGGTGGATACGGCCGGGCATTTTTCTCCTGCACATCCGCACATACCTGTACTGGAGATGGCAGCGCGATGGTATTGCGGGCCGGTTTGCCGGTTCAGGACATGGAGTTTGTGCAGTTTCACCCAACTGGAATCTACGGCGCTGGCTGCCTGATTACCGAAGGTGTCCGTGGTGAGGGCGGTTACCTCACAAATTCCGATGGCGAACGTTTCATGGAGCGCTATGCGCCGAATGCAAAGGATCTCGCATCACGTGATGTTGTCAGCCGGTCGATGACGATCGAGATCAATGAAGGACGTGGCGTTGGTAGCGAGTCTGATCACATTCATCTGCATCTTGAGCACCTCGGTCCTGAAGTTATCGAAGAGCGTTTACCTGGGATCGCCGAGTCTGCACGTATTTTTGCCGATGTGGATGTTACGAAAGAGCCTATACCGGTATTGCCGACAGTTCATTACAACATGGGTGGTATACCGGCGAACTTTACTGGTCAGGTCGTGACTAAAGTAGGTGATGATCCGGAAGCTGTTGTTCCTGGTTTAATGGCCGTTGGAGAGGCGGCTTGCGTATCGGTTCATGGAGCTAATCGCCTTGGTTCGAATTCACTACTTGATCTGGTTGTCTTCGGCCGCGCAGCGGCAAAATTCTGCATCGAAGAAATGACACCAGGCGCACACCATAAAGACCTATCCACAGATGCAGGCCAGAATAGTGTTGCCAGAATTGACAGGCTCCGAAATGCAGACGGCAGTCGTCCGACAGCTGAAATTCGCTTGGAAATGCAAAAAGTCATGCAGGGCCATGCAGCTGTTTTTCGAACCGGTGAGTCACTGGATAAAGGCCTCGAGTTATTGCGCGAGACGTTTGCGAGCTTTGCGGATGTCGGCGTAACGGATCGGTCGATGGTCTGGAACACAGATCTTGTCGAAACGATGGAGCTCGAAAACTTATTACTGAATGCATCAGCGACGATGGAATCCTCTGCGAACCGACTGGAAAGTCGTGGAGCGCATGCGCGTGAGGACTTTCCAGATCGCGACGATATCAACTGGATGAAGCACACACTTTCCTGGATCGACTCCAACGGAAAAGTCTCGTTTGATTATCGCCCGGTGCACCAACAAACACTGACTGACGAAGTGGCGTACGTCGAACCAAAAGCTCGCGTTTACTAGGATTATCAACAGTGGCTGAATTCAGACTTCCAAAAAACTCGCGAATTTCGAAGGGAAAGCATTTTCCGGCGGCCGATAGCGTTAGCAATGTCCGAAAGTTTGCGGTGTACCGATATAATCCATCCAGTGACGATAACCCGCGCGTCGATACTTACGATGTTGATATGGACAATTGCGGTCCAATGGTTCTCGATGCTCTGATCAAGATCAAGAACGAGATCGATCCGACACTGACGTTTCGACGGTCTTGTCGCGAAGGCATTTGCGGATCGTGCGCGATGAATATTGACGGTGGGAATACTCTGGCATGCATTCGCGCAAATGACGAGCTTAAGGGCGACGTAAAAATCTACCCGTTGCCACATTTACCGGTCGTTAAGGACCTTGTGGCCGATCTGACCAATTTCTACGCGCAGTACGCGTCGATCAAGCCCTGGCTGCAGTCGCGAACGCCACCGCCGCCAGATCAGGAGCACCTGCAAAGTAAAGCAGACCAAGAGCTCATCAATGAGCCGGCGGCTTGCATTCTATGCGCCTGTTGTTCGACGAGTTGTCCGAGCTACTGGTGGAACAGCGATCGCTATCTCGGTCCAGCTGCATTACTGGCCTCGTATCGCTGGCTGGTCGATAGTCGAGACGATGCAACCGATGAACGACTCAACGAGCTTGAAGATCCCTTCAAGCTTTACCGTTGCCATACCATCATGAATTGTACTCAAACCTGCCCCAAAGGCCTGAATCCGGCGAAAGCGATCGCTGAGACGAAAAAGATGATGGTCGAGCGGAAGCATTGAGTAATCAATCGCGCCTACGCTGGCAGTGTCGGCGAGGTATGCGTGAGCTCGACGACTTATTGCTGCGCTACCTCGAAAGCCGTTATCCAATCGCTGCGGACGATGAAAAGGCTGCGTTCCAGGCGGTTCTGGAGCTTCCTGATCCGGAATTAAATGGCTACCTCTTACAACGACAAGTACCCACTGAAGGGTCCAAAGCTTTTGTTATCAAACACATACTCAGTATACCTAACGTCTAATCTTTGGCTGCAGGTCCTTAATACCCTTTTGGCTCTCGCTGTTTTGAGCATGGGCGTGTTGATTGCGAAAGTGGTATTAGATCAAGGGAGGTGTCTGCGCGCGTTTACACCCCTAGTCATCGACCGGCTGGCATCGGCGCGCGGCTAGATGCAAGTTCTTCATTACTACACGCGTACTGGCTGTCACCTTTGCGAAATTATGCTCGAAGAATTGCTACCGTTGATTCGTGGTAAAGTGGAGCTCGAAATTCGCTGCGTCGATTCGCGAGATGATTGGCGCGAAAAATACGATATTCGAGTACCTGTCGTCGAAAGCGGTGGTCAAATCATCAGTGAGTATCCACTCAATCTCGACTCCGTCCATGCATTCCTAGCCAGAACCACCTGAATCGCAAAATAACATGCGCTGCTTGGGGGCTGAAGTCGGTATACTTCGCCGCTGAATTGGGCTGGTCTACTGAGCCGGCGGCTGAAAACACCCTGTCATGAAGCATATTCGAAATTTTTCAATCATCGCCCATATCGACCATGGTAAGTCGACGATCGCGGACCGCTTTATCCATTATTGTGGCGGACTGTCTGATCGTGAGATGGAGGAACAGGTTCTCGATTCGATGGATCTTGAGCGTGAACGCGGTATTACGATTAAGGCGCAAAGCGTCTCGTTGAATTACACCAGTGCAACCGGCGAAGTTTATCAACTTAACTTCATTGATACGCCGGGACACGTCGACTTCTCCTATGAGGTATCGCGCTCTCTGGCTGCCTGCGAGGGCGCCTTGCTAGTGGTTGACGCCGCGCAAGGCGTAGAGGCGCAGAGTGTTGCTAACTGCATGACAGCGATCGATCAGGGCCTTGAAGTAATGCCGGTTCTTAATAAGATTGATCTGCCGGCGGCTGAACCGGAGAAAGTCGTTGCGGAAATCGAACACATTATCGGTATCGATGCTCAAGAGGCCATTCATGTCAGCGCGAAAACCGGTCTCGGCATTCCTGAATTACTCGAACAAATTGTCGCACTTATTCCACCACCCGAAGGCGATCCTGATGGTGAGCTGCAAGCACTGATTATAGATTCTTGGTTTGATAACTACGTTGGCGTTGTTTCGTTGGTGCGCGTGATGAACGGCACCCTTAAAAAGCGCAGCAAGATCACTGTCATGTCGACGGGTGTTAGTTATGGTGCAGATCGAGTTGGCGTCTTTACCCCCAAGATGGAAGATCGGGAACACCTCAGGGCTGGAGAAGTTGGGTTCGTCATCGCTGGTATAAAAGATATTTACGGTGCACCGGTTG
>JABIQN010000092.1 GCA_018699395.1 Gammaproteobacteria bacterium | reverse complement strand
TCACAAGCTGTGCGCGACGGCATTGCCCGGCTTCAAGCAGGTCCAGCCGCGCGTGTTCGCTGGGCTTTTTCCAATTAGCTCAGACGATTATGAGAACTTCCGTGAAGCGCTGCAGAAGCTACGACTTAATGATGCGGCATTACATTTCGAGCCAGAATCCTCAGCGGCACTTGGATTTGGATTTCGCTGTGGATTTCTCGGTATGTTGCATATGGAGATTGTCCAAGAGCGCTTGGAGCGCGAATATGATCTCGAATTAATCAGTACGGCGCCGACGGTTATATTTGAGGTCGAAACCAATATCGGTGAAACATTGCAAGTCGATAATCCATCGGAGTTGCCGTCAGTAAATGAAATTACAGAGCTACGTGAACCAATTATTTCTGCAAATATTCTCGTACCGGAGAAATACGTAGGTGCGGTAATCAAGCTGTGTATCGATAAGCGTGGTGTTCAAAAACAGATGCGATATCTCGGTGGGCAAGTATCGATTGAGTACGAGATACCGCTGGCAGAGGTAGTACTGGATTTCTTTGATAGATTGAAATCTGTTAGTCGTGGCTTCGCGTCGTTCGATTATCATTTCAATCGTTTTCAGGTTGCGGATCTGGTCCGGCTTGATGTGTTAATCAACAATGAGCGAGTCGATGCTTTATCTGTCATTATTCATAAAGAAAATGTTCGCGGACGCGGTCGTGATCTGGTGGAGAAGATGCGAGAGCTGATCCCACGGCAGATGTTCGACGTGGCTATTCAGGCGGCAATTGGCAGCCAGATTATTGCTCGCAGTAATGTAAAGGCGCTGCGGAAAAACGTTACGGCGAAATGTTATGGCGGTGATATTTCAAGGAAGCGAAAATTGCTTGAGAAACAAAAGGCTGGTAAGAAACGAATGAAACAGGTGGGTTCCGTCGAGATTCCACAAGAAGCGTTTTTGGCGGTTCTACGAACTGATAAGTGAGTTTCTATTTTGAGTATTAATCTTGCGCTGATTCTGACTTTGCTAACCTTGGCCTCAGGCATTGTTGTGGCTATGGATACTTTGGTTTGGAAAACGGCTGACCAGAACAGCCGTTCAGCACCGGGCGTGCTGACGATGGTAGTGGAGTATTCGCGCTCATTTTTTCCGGTTTTGATTTTTGTCTTGGTTATTCGCTCGTTTATTTTTGAGCCGTTTCGTATTCCTTCGGGCTCAATGAAGCCTACCTTGATTGTCGGCGATTTCATTTTTGTTAAGAAGTTTAGTTATGGATTGCGGTTGCCCGTTACCGAAACGAAGTTTATTGAGACTGGCCAACCTGAGCGCGGAGACGTAATCGTATTTCGATTACCGTCGAATCCTAGTATCAACTACATAAAGCGCGTGATTGGTTTGCCTGGCGATGAAGTTTCGTTTGAGCGCCAGCGATTGACAATCAATGGTGAATTGATGAATTTTGCTTCAAACGGCGAAATTTTTGAGCGTGCACCTGTCTATATTGAAGATTTGGATGGGCGCTATCACCAAACCTTGATCCACGATCCAAATCGCTCGAAGCAGGACGGCGTCTACATTGTTCCTGAAGGTCAATACTTCGTCATGGGTGATAATAGAGACAGAAGCAAGGATAGCCGCTATATAGGCACTATCCCTGAGACATACCTGGTTGGTGAGGCTGTGCGCGTATGGATGCACTTTGTACCCTGGGAAATGCCAGATTGGGGCCGCATTGGGATGAAAATTGAATAAAGCCGAGAGCTGGCTCGAAAAGACGCTGCAATATCGGTTTCACGATGCCGATCTATTCAAGCAAGCGTTAACCCACAGAAGCGCTTCCAATCGCAATAACGAACGTTTGGAGTTTCTGGGCGATGCTGTATTGGATTTTATTGTGTCAGAAATTGTGTTTGAGGCGAGGCCAGATGCACGGGAAGGTGACCTGAGCAAACTCCGTTCGTCACTTGTTAAAGACGAAACATTAGCGACACTGGCCGCCGAGCTCGGTCTTGGCGAGCACCTTATTCTCGGTAGCGGTGAGCTGAAGACAGGTGGGCATCGACGTGAGTCCATCCTTGCTGACGCACTTGAGGCGATCTTTGGCGCCGTATTTTTGGATCGAGGATTTGATGCCGCCAAAGATATAATAGATCGCGTATACGCTGCCCGTTACCGCGAACTGCCGGACGGCGGCGATCTTAGAGATCCGAAAACACGATTGCAGGAATGGCTGCAGGGGCGGAAAATGGCGCTGCCGGACTACGAGCTAACTCACATTTCCGGCAAGGATCATGAGCAACACTTTATAGTAACTTGCACGGTGACTGAAAAGTCTGTCTCGACTCATGGCGAATCAACGACGCGGCGAAAAGCCGAACAAGAAGCAGCCCAGAAAATGACCGAGTTATTGGTAGGGCAGGAATGATGGATATCCCTGACGACTACCGCTGTGGATTGTTGGCAGTCATTGGGCGACCGAACGTTGGTAAATCGACGTTTATTAATGCTGTAATGGGTCGCAAAGTCAGCATCGTAACCGCCAAACCGCAAACGACACGGCATCGTATTCTCGCGGTACTAACAGAGGCGACGCAACAAATTATTTTTGTTGATACGCCAGGGTTGCATCGAAAGTCTGGCAAAGCGATGAATCGTATGATGAATCGTACGGCGGCAAACGCACTCGCTGACGCAGATCTGATTCTGTTTGTAAGCGATGCCTCACACTGGACTGATGAAGACGATGATGTTCTTCTACGATTGAAGTCTTGCAGCGCGCCGATCATTGCGTTGATCAACAAAATTGACAAGATACATCCGAAAGAGAAATTGCTCGACGCTCTGGCATCGATTTCGACGCGCCTCGACTTCGCCGAGATCGTGCCCATCTCAGCGATGAAAAAGGATAATCTGGATCTCATTCTCCAGATGATTCCGAAATTTCTTCCCGTGTCACCGCCGTTATTTCCTGAGGATATGAAAACTGACCGCAGCGATGAGTTTCATATCTCGGAAGTCATTCGTGAAAAACTGACATTAATGCTGCATCAGGAAATGCCCTATGGGCTAACAGTTCAGATCGAACGCCTGGTACGTGAAGACAGTGGACTGGCGATTAACGCGATTATCTGGGTTGAGCGAGATAGCCAAAAAGGAATCGCTGTTGGTAAGAATGGTGGCGTTCTAAAAAAAGTAGGGCGGGCAGCACGCTTGGAAATTTCCGAACAGTTCGGTCAGCCTGTACATCTGGAGCTGTGGGTCAAGGTTAAGTCTAACTGGGCTGACAATGAACAAGACTTGATGAATCTGGGTTACGAGGCACCGTAGTCATGCGCCTGTTATGACATCGGCGCGCCGAGTGCATCAGCAGCCTGGCTATATTCTGCATCATCGACCTTTTCGTGACACTAGTCAGATTCTCGATATCGTAACGCGTGATCACGGTAAAATAGCGGTCGTCGCTCGCGGTAGCCGAGGTGCTAAGTCGCGCCTCGCCGGCGTTTTGCGACCCTTCCTGCCTCTTCAGGTTTCATGGGTATCGAAGTCGGACCTTGGAACACTGACAGGTGCTGAGGCCATCGGGCCACCCGCTGGGATGCTGGGTGACGCGATTTTTGCAGCGTTTTACGTTAATGAACTGTTGCTGCACTTCCTACACCGCTATGATCCGCAACCAGAGATTTTCGCCCTGTACGAGGAAGTGATGGGCGCCTTGATTGGGACCGTGGAGGTTGCTGCGAGTCTGCGATCATTTGAGCTGGAGTTGTTACGCTTGCTTGGTTATGCCGTTAATCTGGATCATGAGTCTGGCAGCACAGAGCCTCTCGACGGGGCGCGTTATTATCAATATCAGATGGAAAAGGGTCCAGTTGCAGTTGATCGGGCTGAAGGGGCTTTGGTATTCAGTGGCTCCATACTGCTGGGCATCGCTGAGCAATGCTTTGAAAATGCAGAAGTCTTGCGAGCTGCGAACCGATTACTGCGAGAAATTATTGGTTTTCATCTTGGCGGTAAGGAGCTGAAGAGTCGCAAGGTGCTGATGGAGTTGCATCGCGTTAGAATTACGCCATCGAGGTATGGGAAAGAGCGAAGTGGCAGATAACAAACAACTATTGCTGGGCATCAATATCGATCATATCGCTACTCTACGACAGGTAAGAGGGACGAGCTATCCGCGGCCTGCTGATGCTGTGGTGATGGCTGAACAGGCCGGCGCAGACAGCATAACGGTCCATCTTCGCGAAGACCGACGCCATATCCAGGATGCTGATCTTGTGGCGATTAATGAAGTCATACACAGCCGCATGAATCTCGAAATGGCCGTGACGGACGAAATGCTAGAGATTGCAGCACAGATTAAGCCATCGGATGTTTGCTTGGTCCCGGAAAAACGACAGGAGCTCACGACCGAGGGTGGTCTTGATGTTGTAGGTCAGCTGGACAAGGTGACGTCAGCCTGTAATCGTCTGGCCGAGATGGATGTTCGTGCTTCGCTGTTTATTGATCCTGATCGACTTCAACTTGATGCAGCTGTTGCGGCGGGAGCGCCGGTTGTCGAGCTGCATACAGGCACTTATGCTGATATGAGGGGAGAGGCGCAGTTAGTCGAGCTGCAGCGCGTCGTCGATGCTGCCCGTTATGGACGCGAGCTCGGACTGATAATTAATGCTGGTCATGGCCTGCATTATCACAACGTCGCAGCGATAGCCCGGATTCCCGAAATCGTTGAATTGAATATCGGACACTCAATCATTTCGCGAGCAGTTTTTGACGGACTGGTGATAGCCGTGAGTGAGATGAAGCGCTTGATAACCGAAGCACGGTCAGGATGATAAGGCAGTGATTTTTGGCGTTGGTACTGACATCGTGGAGATGTCTCGAATGGAATCGACGTGGCAGCGGTTCGGTCAGCATTTCGCCGATCGCATTCTGATGCCGGAGGAGATGGCGCTGTTCGAGCAAACCAAAAATCCTACGCGATTCCTGGCCATGCGATTTGCAGGCAAGGAAGCATCCGTTAAGGCGTTGGGTACCGGCTTTGCTCATGGCGTCTGGCTGCGAGATGTCGGTATCATCAGTAACGAATGGGGCAGACCGCTGATCATTTGGTCAGAGCGTGGAAAAAAAGTGTGCGATGAATTGGGTATCGGTAAGGGCCATATCAGTCTGACCGATGATGCAGGACTTGTAATGGCATTCGCGGTTGTTGAAACCGCCGACTCAATATAGTGAATAGGGAATAGTTGGCAATGCATTGTTTTTCGTTTGATATCGAAACTGTACCGGACGTCGAATTCGGTCGTCGATTCTGGGACTTGGAAGGGTTGCCTGATGAGGATGTCGCGACTGTGATGATGTTCAAGCAGCAGCAAAAAACCGGATCGGACTTTCTATCGCTGCACGCGCAACGCATCGTTGCTATCTCAGTTACTTTTCGAACGGCGGATACTTTCAAGGTATGGACCTTAGGCGATGAGAGTTCTGATGAGGCGGAAATAGTGCAACGCTTTTTTGATGGTATCGAACGATATACGCCGGATCTGGTGTCCTGGAATGGCAGCGGCTTCGATTTGCCGGTACTGCATTATCGCGCGCTTAAGCACAACATACAGGCGCCGCGATACTGGGAAATGGGTGAGAGCGATCGTGATTTTAAATGGAATAACTACATGAGTCGCTTCCATTGGCGCCACATCGATTTGATGGACGTATTGGCAGGGTTTCAGCCACGCGGACGAGCCAGCCTTGATCAGATGGCTGTCTTACTCGGCTTTCCCGGCAAGCTCGGCATGAGTGGCGACAAGGTATGGGAGACATTCGAGAACGGTGGTATTCGTGAGATTCGTGACTATTGTGAGACTGATGTATTGAATACTTGGTTGGTCTACTTGCGTTTTGAGTTTATGCGGGGGCATCTCGATAAGACCGAACTGGATCGAGAGTGCGCTCTCGTACGACAGACGCTGGAAGCAATGGATCAGCCACATCTAAATGCATTCCTCGTGGCGTGGCCTCCCTAATGGGGAGAAAAAAGCGTAGGGAGCCGGAAACCGCGACCATAGACTCCGCGGCCCATGACGGTCGTGGTATCGCTGCTGTTGAGGGTAAGAAAGTATTTGTTGCAGGCGCATTGCCTGGCGAAACAGTTAAGTTCATTCGTCGAAAGTCGAAACGAAATTTCGATGAGGCAGAACTGCTTCAAATTATCGAAGCGTCAGACGATCGTATCGACGCAAAGTGCGAGGTTTTCGGGCGCTGTGGGGGCTGTTCTCTGCAGCATATGAGCGAAGAGCATCAGCGCTCAATCAAGGAACGAACGTTGCGAGATAATTTGCAGCGTATTGCGAAGGTCGAGCCCGAATCGTGGTTGGCGCCGATGATTGGACCGATTTGGGGGTACCGACGACGGGCACGCTTAGCGGTTAAGGATGTTTCGGCAAAGGGTAGGGTGCTAGTCGGCTTTCGTGAAAAACATGCGCCTTATATTACGGATATGCATCGTTGCGAGGTATTAGCTAGCCCTGTCGACGGCATGCTCGGTGAACTCAGTGAGCTTGTTGCAAAACTTTCTATACGCGCACGGCTACCGCAGATCGAAATTGCGGTGGCCGAGAACGCTATAGCGATGGTTTTTCGAGTGCTTGATGAACCCAGTGATGCTGACAAGCAACACTTGATTCAATTCGGTGTGGAGAAAAAATGCCGTATCTACTTGCAGCCCGGTGGTCTCGACTCCCTGCAACTCATCGAGCCAGATAGCATTAAGGAGCCTTTGAATTACACGCTGCCTGAATTCGATATTCAAATCGACTTCGATCCCATCGATTTTGTGCAAGTTAATAGCGACATCAATCGACGCATGGTGCAGTTTGCGATTGAGCAACTTGCGCCAGGCCCAGATGACCAAGTACTGGATCTTTTCTGCGGCATCGGCAACTTTTCGTTACCGCTCGCCCGTAAGGCAGGCAGCGTTCTTGGTATAGAAGGTGAGAAAATGCTTGTAACACGGGCGGCCGAAAACGCCAGAAAGAACGGATTGGATAATGTTGAATTCAAGGTAGCCGATCTCAGCAAGATTGATGGCAGCGAGCCTTGGCTAAAGGCTGGCTGCAATCGATTGCTGCTGGATCCGGCTCGCAGTGGTGCAGCGGAGGTAGTGGAGGCAATGAAGCTATTGAACCCTGAACGCATCGTCTACGTCTCCTGTCACCCCGGCACCTTGGCGCGTGATGCCGCTGTTTTGGTTCATGAGCATGGCTATCGTCTGGAGGCTGCGGGAATCATCGATATGTTCCCGCACACTGCGCATGTAGAATCTATCGCGGTGTTTACACGAACCTAACTGCAGCTCGCGAGGTAAAACGAATGTCATTAGGACCTGTGATGCTCGATATTGAGGGACTTTCACTAAGTCCTGCAGACCGCGATATATTGCGGGAGCCTGCCGTTGGGGGTGTCATTCTGTTCGCCCGAAATTTTGAGTCCGTCGATCAAGTTACTGAGTTGGTGTCCGAAATTCGGGCACTGCGAAGCCCGACGCTACTGATAGCGGTCGATCATGAAGGCGGCCGGGTGCAGCGGTTTCGGGAAGGTTTTACGGCCATACCGCCAATGCGTCAGATAGGCAGGGAATACGACCGCGATCGCGACTCTGGGCTAAAAACCGCCCGGCAGGCTGGCTGGATAATCGCCTCCGAGTTACGTGCCGCTGGCATCGACCTTTGTTTCGGACCTTGCGTCGATCTGGATTGGGGTATCAGCGAAATCATTGGCAATCGCTCATTTCATCGCAAACCCGATGCTGTTAGTGAGCTCGCAGAAGCATTCGCGCGTGGCTTGCGGAGTGCCGGAATGGCAGCGATTGCCAAGCATTTTCCTGGGCATGGAGCGGTGGTTGCGGACTCGCATATTCGACTACCTGTCGATCGACGTGGCTACGGTTTACTTCTTGACGACATGCGACCGTATGAACGAATGCTGAGTACAGGTGTCGTGGCGGGAGTCATGCTCGCACACATTGTCTATCGCGAAATCGATGATATGCCAGCCGGATTTTCAGCATATTGGATACAGCGCGAGTTGCGCTCACGGCTCGGTTTTGGTGGCGCTGTTTTTTGTGACGACTTGAGCATGAAGGCGACGGCAGAATACGGTTCGATGGGAAGCAGGGCCAGGCTGGCTCTTGATGCGGGTTGCGACATGATATTGGTATGTAATGATCGAGCTGCTGCTTTGCAGGCGGTGGGCGCCCTGAATGATTATTCAAATCCGCTATCGCTGGTGCGTTTGGCGAGGCTGCATGGTACCGGACAGCAATTGCGAGAATCGTTGCAGGCAAGCGAGGAGTGGCAGGCTGCGAATGCGATTTTTGTCGACTGGGACACGCCACCGCAACTGCGATTGGATGCGTAAGGACGCTCAGATGAGAGTCATAAACCGAAGCATTAGTTGTTTAGAGGATTTGTAGCGCTTGAGTACCTATAGGGCGGTAATATGAATTCATTCGGCATCGTCAACTACAGCGTAGTGGCAGCCTATTTTTTAATGTTGCTGTGGATCGGTTACTTCTTCTCCAAGCGACAGCCAATGATGTCATTGACGAGCTACTCAGAATTTCTCCCGGTGTTGTGCCGGGCATTAAACATGGCTTGAAAGTGCTGGGATTTGATATGGGCGAGGCGAGAAGGCCGTTCTTGCCACTAGAATTCGACACCACTCGGTATGAAGAATTACTG
>JABIQN010000091.1 GCA_018699395.1 Gammaproteobacteria bacterium | reverse complement strand
CTACTGCATGTTTTGCACAAACTTCGTGACCGTGGTAACACTGTGGTCGTCATTGAGCACAATCTCGATGTCATTAAGACAGCAGATTGGGTAATCGATCTTGGTCCCGAAGGAGGTGACGGCGGTGGACAGATTATTGCGGCAGGGACACCCGAGCAAGTTGCTTCTACGAAAGGATCATTTACTGGCGAGTACCTAAAACCGTTGGTGAATCGCTCGGATAAGTCACATCATGGAGCGGCTGTTAGCGCGTGATTCCTGCTCGCTATCAACTTCCTTAAGAAGGTGTTTTTGTGACAACGGAAACAGCACCGGGCTCGCCTGATTGGGATGCTGCTGCGCAGGATAGGAGGAACAAATTCAACGTGACTAGCCTGAGCCACCAGCGACATAACATCTCTCCACAAAGCATTAAATAACACTATACTTTAACGCGCTGGCTCTGCACTTCGGGTTACACAAACTATGGTCTAATAATGTGGTGGTCGCTCGTCGCCCGGATCACTATCCGGTAGATCTTCACCAGCGGACCGAATCCGCTGAATTAACGCCTTGCATAATTCCTCAAGCTGCATAATCTTCCCTTGCTGTTCAGTCACAACATTGTTCAACTCGTGCAGCATCTGATCCTGGTGGGCCAGCTTGCTTTCGAGATCAATAAATCGTTCCTCGCTCATGCATCTCCCCTGCGATATCTCAGCAATTCGTAATAGGATACACGGGTTAACCCGCAGGATTACTTTATGTTGTTGCTTCGATTTGAAGATATAAGATTAGAATTTGGTGAGCAGATAATACTGCGTGATGCTGAGTTTTTGATTGAGCCTGGCGAGCGCGTCTGCCTGATCGGTCGCAATGGTGCAGGCAAGTCGACAACACTCAAGCTGATTATGGGTGAGATAGAGGCCGATCAGGGTGAGGTCATTCCCAAGGCCGGCATGATTGTCAGTCAACTCCGGCAAAATCTCCCAGATACGATGGACCTGCCCGTGCGAGACGTCATTCTTTCCGGACTAAAGGATATCGATGCGCTATTGGCCGATTATAAAGACATGTCGAGTCGTGATCTTGACAAGCGCGGACTGGCCGAACTCGAAACTCTTCACGCCAAAATTGACGCGCATGATGGTTGGCAGATTAGCCAACGCATTGACGCAACGATGACCGACCTCAATCTACCCGCAGAAAAAAAAATGAGCGAACTTTCAGGCGGTTGGCGACGCCGGGTCGCTCTCGCGCGAGCACTCGTACAAAAACCCGATCTGTTACTGCTAGATGAGCCAACTAATCACCTTGATATTGCGACTATCAAATGGCTCGAGGACCGCATCCACTCATATCCAGGGGCCGTATTGTTCATCACCCATGACCGCGCCTTCCTGCAGCGACTCGCCACCCGTATTGTCGAGATTGACCGTGGAAAACTCATTAGCTGGCCTGGCGACTACAGTAATTTTCTAAGGCGAAGAGATAAAGCTCTTGAAGACGAAGAAACCACAAACGCCCGCTTTAAAAAGAAGCTTGGACAGGAAGAGGTTTGGATACGGCAGGGCATCAAGGCTCGACGTACGCGAAATGAGGGCCGCGTTCGTTCACTTGAAAAAATGCGTGAGGAGTTTGCTGGTCGTGTTAAACAAGACGACAAAGCTCGTATACATATCGAGGAAGCCGAGCAATCCGGTCGTAAGGTTATCCACGCGAAGAACGTTGCCTATAGTTACGGTGACGAAAGAGTGATTCAGGATTTCTCCATCAAGATTATGCGCGGCGAAAGAATAGGCTTAATCGGCAATAACGGAGTCGGCAAGACTACTCTATTGCGTCTGCTATTAGGGCAGCTCGAGCCACAAGAAGGAACGATCAAACACGGTACGAATCTCAAAATTGGATACTTCGATCAATTGCGTCAGACACTCGACTTGGAAAAATCAGTTGCCTATAACGTCGGCGAAGGTCGAACCTACATTAATCTCAATGGCAAAGAACGTCATATAGTTGGCTATCTGAAGGGCTTTCTATTTACGCCCAAACGCTCAGCAATGCCTGTCAAAGCATTATCCGGCGGCGAACGAAACCGGGTCATTCTTGCTAAACTATTTACGCGTGCTGCAAACCTTTTGATTCTTGATGAGCCAACCAACGACTTAGACATCGAGACGCTTGAGGTCCTTGAGAAGCGACTGCGTGATTACAGCGGGACCTTAATCATAGTGAGTCATGACCGAGAGTTCCTCGATAACGTTGTCACCAGCACCGTCGTATTCGAAGAGGATGGTCAGACTCGAGAGTATGTTGGCGGATATTCCGACTGGGTGCGACAGGGTCATCAGCTCGCAGAGACAGAGAACATTGCGGTCGCTGAAGCGAGAAAGCACGAGACGAACGATCGCCGCAAGACCATATCGAAAAAAAAACTCAGCTACAAGGAGCAACGCGAACTCGATCAACTGCCGGGAGAAATTGAATTACTTGAGTCTAATATATCAACATTGCAGTCCGAGATCGCGTCTCCGGATTTCTACTCCAATGATAGCGAGCACGTGCAAAAGACTCTGAGTAAACTTGGCGAGATTGAAGGGTTATTGGAGCAACGTGTTGAACGTTGGGGCGAACTGCAGAGTCAGCAGGATTCACTGCAGTCTCACTAAATAATTGGCTAGAGTAATATAAAAGCACAGTTCAGGCATCAGCGTACCAATGGTGCTGCAACAAGGAAATACGAGTCGTATTCCTCAATACCTTCGTTCGTTTCAATGATGAGTTTTCTGCCCCTCATAGCTACGCCCTTCTAGTGCGACGTGCCAAACAGGCGATCTCCTGCGTCACCGAGTCCCGGCACGATGTATTTTTTCTCGTTGAGCTTCGCATCAATCGCTGCTACGTAAATCGGTACATCTGGATGTTCAGCTTCAACCAGTGCGATCCCCTCAGGGCAGGTCACTATGCAAACTACAACGATACTTCCCGCACCGCTTTCCTTGAGCTTATCGATAGCAGCGGCGGTCGAGCCGCCGGTGGCCAGCATGGGGTCAATGATGATGCATGTCCCGCCCCTGATCTGCTGCGGAAATCTCTCGTAATAGGTAACAGGTAGTTTCGTTTCTTCGTCACGATACAGGCCGATGAAACCAACACGTGCGGTCGGCACCAACTCGAGGATACCTTCCAGCATACCAACACCCGCGCGCAGAATTGGAACCACGACCAAGTCAGTATCCAGCTTTTGACATATAGCCTCTGCGACGGGCGTTTGCACTAACACTTCCTTGGTCTTTATGTTCTTGAGCGCTTCGTAGCAAATGAACTTGGTGATTTCTGTCGCCAATTCACGAAATCGCTTATGTCCAGTGTCCACATCGCGAATGATGGCAAGCTTATGCTGCACACAGGGGTGGTCTATCAATATAGCCATTATTTAGTCTCCATTTGCCGGCTATGCTGATTCCGACCAGATTGCATATTCAATTCCGGTCGGATTGATGAAGTGAAATCTTCGGCCGCCCGGAAATAGGAAAATCGGCTCAGTCATATCCTCGCATGCCCGACAGCCGCTTAGTGCTTTCCACCTAACTATTCATCGTTTTCGAGAGCATTCTCTTGGCTTCCGTGAGGTCCAACTTCGTCGCGGCATTGCTAGCCTCAACATCACGCAATGCCGCCAACGCAGCTTCTACATCTGTCCCAGCCAGCCAAGCCATAACCTGGTTAAGCTTACCAGCATCGTCATCAACTACCGCCGTGCCATCACCGTCGAGAGCGGCAACGCGATGCTTACAGAGGTTGCCAAATGTTCCTGCAGGACAGTTACACAACGCAGTGAGACTGGCACCGTCCTTGATGAACGTGAGTTCGTAAGGATCGGCTGACGACCCTTTTACTAACAATGTCAGTTCCTTCATTGCTTTCTATCCCAACTTTCGAATTCCAATCGCGCTGCGAATCTGGTCCATATACGGCGCCGAGACTTCTCGTGCACGTACGGCGCCCTTTTGAAGCTCCTCTTCAATAATCGAAGGATCTGCTATTAATCGATTATACTCGGCACGCGCTGGACTTATGTGATCGTTAATGTACTCAAACAACTGCTGCTTCATAGCACCCCAGCCGATGCCTTCAGCATATTGCCTCTCGATAGCCGCCATTTCTTCGGGCGTCGCGAAGGCTTTGTATATATCGTAGAGCGCATTGCCCTCTATGTCCTTAGCTTCGCCTGGCTCCAGAGAGTTTGTCTTGATTTTCATTATGAGCTTTCGAAACTTTTTTTCCGGCACGAACAAAGGGATAGTATTTTTATAGCTCTTCGACATCTTGCGGCCGTCTAGTCCCACCAAAACAGCTGTGTGCTCATCAATAAGGGGTTCGGGTAACACGAGCACATCACCATAGTGATGATTGAAGCGTTGCGCGATGTCTCGTGCCATTTCGACATGCTGCTTCTGATCTCGACCAACAGGCACTTTCGTTGCTTTGAATATCAGAATATCAGCCGCCATCAGTATCGGATAGCTGTAAAGCGCCATCGTGATGCCTTTATCCAGATCTTTATTGCCGCCGTCGATATTAGACTGTACCGCGGCCTTGTAGGAATGCGCGCGATTCATCAAGCCCTTCGCCGCCATACTCGTCAGTATCCAAGTTAGCTCAGGAATTTCTGGAATATCCGATTGCCGGTAAAACACAGAATTATTAGTATCCATGCCGAGCGCCAGCCATGCGGCGGCTATTTCCAGTGTCGACTGATTTATTTTGTCAGGGTCTTCATTCTTGGCCAGCGCGTGAAAATCGGCTAGAAAGTAGTAATTCCTCTTGTTCGCATCCTTGCTCGCCACGACGCTCGGGCGAATTGCTCCAACGTAATTACCGATGTGCGGAGTGCCCGTCGTGGTGATACCTGTTAGGTATATTTCTTGCGTCATTAATTAATACCCTGCTGCCTGTCCATCCTTCCTGACTTCCGAGGCACCGTAATACACGTCCTGCTCTTTGTCCCACATAATGGCCTGATAACCGCCAAAACTTCCGTTGCTATCGCCTAATATGTGTCCCATTGCCTCAAGCTCAGCACGAGTTCCGGCGCTGAATGCAGACTCCAGATGCACCACACCACCATCCGCCATTGTTGTGCCGTTTGGTTGAGACGATCCAGTGTGATTGATTCTCGCCGCGTCACCCGCCTCCTGCAAGTTCATCCCAAAATCGATGATATTAATCACGATCTGAGCATGTCCCTG
>JABIQN010000090.1 GCA_018699395.1 Gammaproteobacteria bacterium | reverse complement strand
GAAATATAAAGGGTAAGTCGTGCAGCAAAGTTACGAACGTCCCAATAACCTCGATGAAGCACTAACACTCCTCGATCAAAGTCCTCGGCAAGTACTTGCCGGTGGCACTGATGTCTATGCCGCCTTGGGCGATCACAGTAGCTTGGGGCACGTTCTCGACGTAACAGCAATTCCGGACTTGACTGGTATTAAAGATGCAGGAGACCACTGGCGAATCGGAGCATCTTCAACATGGTCTGATGTGCTGGCCGCAAATTTACCCAAATCATTTGATTGCCTGAAATTAGCGGCTCGCGAAGTGGGAGGAATCCAAATTCAGAATGCTGGCACAATTGCTGGTAATTTGTGCAATGCATCTCCTGCAGCAGATGGTGTGCCGCCCTTAATGGCATTGAATGCCAGTGTGGAGCTGTCGTCGGCTAACGGCCGGCGGGTCCTGAATTTGAAAGACTTTATCACCGGACCGCGGCAGACCGCACTGGCTGGGACGGAATTGATGTCTGCAGTGCTGGTCCCTAAGTCCAGCGAACTTAGCGTCAGTTCATTCCTGAAACTCGGCTCGCGAAAATATCTGGTTATTTCGATTTCTATGGTTGCCGTGGTACTTGAGCCAGGCAGCGATGATTCGATTGAAAATATCAGCATAAGCGTAGGATCATGTTCGGCGGTCGCGTGTCGTTTACATGACCTGGAAGCCGAACTAAAAGGATGCCAGTTGCGACAAATGAGCCGTCTATCGCATGCGACAAAATTCTTTGCACCGCTAGCACCAATCGACGATATTCGTTCCAGTGGTCAGTATCGATTGGAGGCCACGGCAGAATTGGTACGACGAGCGATTCTTTTATGCGTAGATGCTCTGAAATGAGCACTTCAAAGATCAATTTTGAACTCAACGGCGAACCAGTCAGCGTTAGCACAGTCGCAGGCATGCGATTTTCGCGGGTGTTACGAGAAGAGTTGGGGCTTATCGGTACTAAAGTTGGTTGTAATGCAGGTGACTGTGGCGCCTGCACAATTTTAGTCGATAATAAGCCCGTTTGCGCCTGCATGATGGCTGCACAACAGGCTGATGGCTGCAATATTGAAACCGTCGAAGGGCTGCAAAGTGGACGCAGCGTTGCAAAAGGTAACCTTCAACAATCTTTTTTGCGATACGGCGCTGCTCAATGTGGGATATGCACACCCGGCATGATAGTTGTGGCCGAGGCATTACTACGACGTACGCCACATCCCAGTGAGCAGCAAGCGGAAAATGCTATTGGTGGAGTGCTGTGTCGCTGTACCGGGTATCGCAATATTATTCGCGCCATCGTCAATGCGAACGTGCGGGAAGAAGTACCAACGCCGTATCCTGGTCCGAGAACCAACTCGGTTGGTGCGCCGATCGTCCGCTTGGATGGAGCACCGAAAGTCGCTGGTTCGGACCTTTTTGCAGCCGACGACTGGCCAAATGATGCCTTACTTGCAAGAGCGATTCGCAGTCCTTATCCGCATGCCGCCTTTTCGTTCGGAGATCTCGATGAGTACGTAAACGAAACAGATGGGGTAGTCGCCATATTTACGGCCAAGGATGTTCCGGGACGAAATTGCTTTGGCGTCATTCCAGAATTTATCGACCAGCCGGTTTTCGCCGAATCCGAAACACGATTTGAGGGTGAAGCCGTAGCGCTTGTTGTCGGCACTGCCGATGACATCATTACTCTGGATACCTCAAATCTGCCGATAACATGGCAAAAGCTAACAGACGTCATAACCGTAACCGAGGCTGCCGATGAACGTGCGCCACAGCTGCATATCGGGCGTGCGAATAATCGTTTGACCGGTGGATACGTGAAAAGCGGCGACGTTGAATCCGGTTTTGAGGCTGCTGATGTCGTGGTGGAAGGCACTTTCACAACCGGGTTTATTGAGCATGCCTATATCGAGCCGGAGGCGGGTTTCGCGCGACGCGTCGGCGATCGAATTGAAGTATGGGCCTGCACGCAGGCACCGTATATGGATAGGAATAGCCTAGCCGAGATTATGGGCATTTCAAAAAACCAGATCCGAATTATTCCGTCATCCGTAGGTGGGGGCTTCGGCTCCAAATTGGATCTGTCGCTGCAGCCGTTTGTGGCGATAGCCGCGTGGCATTTGAAACGACCGGTAAAGATGGTGTATTCACGCGCCGAATCGATGTTGTCGACGACAAAGCGTCATCCATCCAGTATTCAGTCCATGATCGGTGCCAGCAAAGACGGTAAGATTACAGCGATGACGTTCGTCGGTATGTTCAATACTGGCGCCTATGCATCCTGGGGGCCAACGGTTGCCAACCGCGTGCCGATTCATGCATGCGGGCCATATCGTATTGAAAACTACTGCGCCGAATCTGCTGCAATACATACACATTGCCCTCCGGCGGGTGCCTTTCGGGGATTCGGCGTACCGCAATCTGCTGTTGCACAGGAAACACTGTTCGACCTTCTTGCCGAGCAATTGACGATTGATCCACTCGAATTTCGGGTTCGCAATGCGCTTACGAACGGATCACCAACGGTAACGGGGCAGCGCTTTGATAAAGGCGTCGGTATTGTCGCGTGCTTTGAAGCGTTACGGCCACACTGGCGGCAGGCAATTCGTAACGCTGAGATGCGCAACGAATCAGCTCAGGGCACTCCGATGCGTTTCGGTGTTGGCATTGCGGGCTTGTGGTACGGATGTGGCAATACATCATTGCCCAATCCGTCGACTATACGGGTGGGCTTGCGAGACGATGGGCGTATCGTTTTGTTTCAGGGGGCAGTCGATATCGGCCAAGGGTCAAACACGGTTATTAGCCAGATTTGCGCGGATGCCATAGGAGTTTCGATTGATTGCTTCGATTTAGTTTATGGCGATACTGACCTAACAGCGGATGCCGGAAAAACGTCGGCATCAAGGCAAACATTTATTTCAGGCAAGGCAGCATTTCTGGCTGGGAGCGTGTTGAGAAATAGATTGCTCACAATATGCGATGCGCCACTATCGGCCCGCTTACAGCTGAACGGAAATACACTGCTTGCCTCTGTGGAAAATAGTACGTGGACAGTACAGCTTGATCAATTGCCGGCCGATCAAGATGGCTTTATTGCGACGGCTGAAGAGACATACGATCCTCCGACACAGCCCCTCGATAAGGATGGTCAGGGAGAACCTTATGCTTCATTTGGCTATGGAGCACAGATGGTTGAATTGTCCGTAGATACTGCGCTAGGAACAACCAAACTCATTAAAGTCACCGCCGCTCACGATGTTGGGAAAATCATAAACCCTGTACTTGCGGAAGGTCAGGTTCACGGTGGTATTGCGCAGGGTATCGGAATGGCATTAATGGAAGAATTTGTACCTGGAAAGACCAATAATCTCCACGATTACCTGATTCCGACCGCCGGTGATGTGCCGGAGATCAAAACGCTATTTATCGAAGAGGCAGACCCACATGGTCCTTACGGTGCTAAAGGTTTAGGTGAGCATGTGCTTGTCGGAACTGCGCCGGCAATTCTGAATGCCATTCGGTATGCAACCGGTGCGGTGATCCGTGATCTACCAGCGAGCCCAGATCGAATATTGGCTGCCATCAAATTAAAATAGAATAATTATTGATGGGTAAAGAAGTGCATAATTAGTGGGTAAATAAGTGCATAGATGTACTTTAAATTTATATATTGTTGCTCTCTATAGTAGATGAGCTCCATAGAGATGCTCGCGCATCTTTTATATATATCGTTAATGACACACAAACAGTTGACTAAAGTGATTTAGTACCGGAACTCCCCCCCCTTTATTAGAAGTTAGGACTCTAAGCATGAATATGAAACATATTTTAAGCGGTCTTGCGATCGTCGCCACACTAATATCGGGACCCATATTTGCACAGGATAATTTCAGCACCGTCTATGTGATGAGTGACAACCTCGGCGATATGGGCTTTAACGACAACGCTGCAATAGGTTTCGCGCGCGTCGAAGAAGAAGGTGTAAAAGCCCGTCTGCTTCAGGCATCGCCCACCGACCCACAGCTGTGGCGTCAAAACCTTGAGGCCGTCTCGAACTCGGGCAATTGGGACGTGATCTTTACCGGTCCCAACATGCACGACAATCTGGCTGAAGTTGCACCGAAAAACCCAGATCAAATGTACGTCTTCTTTGATGATGAACTGATCGAGCCAAATGTTCTTTCGATCAAATACGCTCAGAATGAAGGATCGTATCTCGCGGGTACGCTTGCAGCGGTCGCCGCGAAAGATACCGAAAACTTCCCACTATCATCGGGTAAATCGAAAATCGCTATCGTCGCAGGTATGGACCTGCCAATCATTCAGGACTTCATTCTCGGCTTCAAACAAGGTGCTATCACTATGGTGCCAGACATCGAGATTCAGATTATTTTCATCGGCAACTTCAATGATGCTCAAAAGGCTTATGACCTGACCCGCACCGCCATCGAGAACGGCGCCAACGTCGTTTATAATGTGGCAGGCCCTGCTGGGTTGGGCACCCTTAAGGCTGCGGCGGATTCAGATAAATATGCCATCGGCGTGGATTCCAATCAGAACGGCATCCATCCCGACAACGTGCTTGCGTCCATGGTCAAGCAGATCGGCAATTCGATCTATAACTCAGTTGGGCAGATCAAGGCAGGCGAAGCCGAGTTCGGCAAAGTTAAGGTTTTTGGTCTGGAAGATAAGGGGGTCGCGCTGATGTATAACGATACGATCGTTCCCGAACAGGTGAAGGCACAGATAGAGGCAGCTGAAGAGAAAGTCACTAGCGGCGAGATCAAGGTCGACTCAGCTTTCTGATTGCTAAGAATGATCGGAAGCCCTATAGGTCGTCCGTCGCCTTAGGAAGGTTATATTAGCGAAAATAGGTATTTTACGATGGGTCATGACAATATTCTTGTGCTCGACGGTATCACCAAAAAATTCGGTGACATCGTCGCGCTGGAGCATGTCGACCTGTCAATTCGGCGCGGCGAAGTCCATGTGGTGTGCGGCGAAAATGGCGCGGGCAAATCCACGCTTATGAATATTCTGGTTGGCATCCATGCTCCTGATGGTGGCAAAATCGTATTTAACGGTAAGGAAACGACGATCCGCGATCCTCTGGCCGCTGGCGCTATGGGTATTGGCATGGTGCATCAGCACTTTACGCTGGTTCCGTCGATGAGCGTGGCCGAGAACCTGTTTCTTGGCCATCACCTGCGCCACTTTGGGTTTTTCTCGGATCGTCAAGCTATGGTGGAGCGCGCGGGCACTCTTATTGACACTTACAGCTTTGCCCTCGATCCCGAGGCAAGCGTACGCACGCTGTCGGTCGGGCAACGGCAGCGAGTAGAGATTCTCAAGGCGCTAGTGTTCGACGCAGAGCTTTTGATTCTGGACGAACCGACAGCCGTGCTGACGCCGCCCGAGGTCGAAGAACTCCTTAAAGTCATTACCAACCTGCGTGATCGTGGGCGGACCGTTCTTTTTATTACTCATAAACTGCGCGAAGTAAAAGCGGTCTCTGACCGGGTAACAATTCTGCGGCGCGGCAAAAACATCTCGACACATATCACTAAAGCCGTGACCGAGAACGACATCGCCCGGGATATGGTCGGCAGGGACGTCTTTTTGATGGGTCGTCAGGGCCAAGGCGCGCGCGCGTTCGGCAAAAACGTGTTGCAACTTGAAAACGTCAGCATCACTAATTCTAATGGGCGGCTTCTGTTGGATGGCATCAATCTCGACGTGCGCGCCGGAGAGGTGCTGGGGATAGCTGGCGTAGACGGTAACGGACAGACCGAACTAGCCGAGGCGATAGCGGGCCTGATTCCGGTTCAAGCTGGCACGATCCGGTTGGATGGTACGGATATCAACAATGCATCTGTTGTAAGACGCCAAGAGGCTGGGCTAGGTTTCGTCCCCGAAGATAGATTGGACCGGGGCTTGAGCCGTAATATGAGCATCGCCGAAAACATGGCGGCGACGAATTACCTGAGGGCAGGCATTTTGTGGCGTGGCTTCGTGGACAAGGGCCGGCTGGCTGAATTCACCCAAAAGGGGATTGAGCAATTCGATATTCGTGGGGCCAAGCCCAGCCTTACTGTGGGCTCGTTGTCTGGTGGTAACATGCAAAAAGTCGTGTTGGCACGTGAATTTGCACGCGACCCCAAGGTCTTGCTGGTCAGTCAGCCAACACGCGGCCTCGATATCGGCGCGTCGGAATTCGTCTACTCCGAGATCCTCTCAGCTGCGGATAAGGGGAACGGTATTCTTCTTATCTCGTCCGAACTTTCCGAGATATTCGCGCTCGCTGACCGGATTGCGGTCATCTACTCGGGCCGTATCATGCAGATTCTGACCCGCGAGGACGCCGACGAGGAGACTGTCGGTATTTTAATGAATGGCGGCAAAGAACAAGCAGCATGATAAATGCCAATCTCAAAGGGTCACTTCATGCATTGATAGCGCCCCTAGGGGCTATTGCACTCACTATGGCGCTGGGCTTCCTTTTGGTTGCTGCCATTTCAGATGAACCGGTGCTGGCCTACCGCGAACTTCTGTTTGCAAATTTCGATTCCCTTAGCAACTTTGCATTGTTCCTCAATCGCGCGACGCCGCTGGTGCTGATCTCGGTGGGTATCACGTTTGCCTTTCGGGCGGGCGTATTCAACGTGGGTGGCGAAGGGCAACTGTTCGCTGGGGCGATCGCCACGACAGTCGTAGGCATCGCATTCGCCGGGCTGCCTGCCGTTATCCTATTTCCATTTGCCGTCATTGCGGGTATTGCTGCGGGCGCAGCAATCGGCTGGGTACCGGGTATTCTAAAAGTTAAACTGGGCGTCGATGAAGTGGTCGTGACGCTGATGCTCAATACTATTGTGCTGCTGTTCACCTCATACTTGGTTAACCAAGTGATCCGCGACACGACGGCGTACGGCGCGGTCAGTTGGAAGCTACCGGAACATATCTGGTTGCCGACGATCCCCGGTATTCCAGGGGCTACTAGCGGATTTATGGTTGCGGTGGTTCTGTCGTTGCTCAGCTGGGTCGTTCTGTTCCGCACTCATTGGGGTGCCGAGGTCCGCTCAGCTGGTACGAACCTGCGCTATGCTGAAGCTGTAGGGATTGCCGCAGGCAATCGGGTGATTACGGCGATGTTGATCGCGGGTGGCTTTGCCGGTCTCGCAGGTGCGCTTTATGTATTGGGAATCGGGCATCGGTTTGAGCAGAATTTCTCGCCAGAATACGGACTGATCGCACTGACGTGCGCTCTTTTGGCTCGAGTCAATCCCGCCGCGTCGCTGTTCACTGCGCTGTACTACGCATTAATGCTAAACGGGGCCGCTTACATGCAGATCTCGACTGAGGTTCCCCGCTCACTAGTTATGCTACTCACTGGTTTACTGGTGCTGCTGATGACAGCACGTTTGACCCGCAAGGGTAGTAATAGCCAAACATTCGACGCATTCTAGGAGGAGCGCCCATGTCATATGAATCCCTGCTTGCTTCGGTACTGGAACAGTCGACCCCATTGGTGCTGGCAGCGCTGGCGGCAATGATCACTCTGCGCGCGAACATTCTGAACGTGGCTGTTGAAGGCATGATGCTAGTCTCGGCCTTTAGTGCCATTGCGGTCGGTTCGGCAACAGGCAGCGCACTAGCTGGATTCAGCGCGGGCATCTTTGGGGCGGTTGGCACCTCGCTGGTGTTCTCGATCATCACCTTGCGGTTTGGCGCTGGGTTCATCGTTGCGGGGTTAGGAATCAACTTGTTGGCCGCAGGTGGGACGCTATTTGCGTTGGAACGTTGGTACAACAGTCCGGGCGGGCTCAGGCCGCTTGGCTTTCCTGAAATGTGGCATGTCCCGGAAGGTAGCCTGTCCTTTATTCCGCTTCTGGGTCCAGCGTTAGAGGGGCAAAGCATCATCGTGCTGCTGACCGTTCTCGCCGTGCCCGCTTGCTGGATGTTTTTGTATCGCACGCCGACAGGTTCGTATCTGCGCGCCGCGGGTGAAGACGAACATGCAGCACGCTCGGCTGGTATCAACGTCGTGCGGATGAAGGTGCTGGCCGTGACGATCAGCGGCCTTTTTTCTGGGCTCGCCGGCGCACAGCTTGCAATGGATAAGCTGCATTTCTTCCTCCCCAATATGACAGCTGGTCGCGGGTTCATTGGCCTTGCTGCCACGTTGTTTGGGGCTGGGCATCCCTGGGTGACAGCGAGTGCTGCGGTTTTGTTTGGCTTTTTCGGTGCGCTTGGGGATCGTCTACAGGCCTTCGATATTCCCGCGCAGTTCGTGCTGATGCTACCCTATTTGGTGGCGATCCTTGCCCTGACCTTTTCCCGCTGGCGGATATATGTCCGTAACAAGCCAGCTAAATTGTGAGTTTGTCTATGCCTTTACCTATCATCCTCGACTGCGACCCCGGAAATGACGATGCCCTCGGAATTTTTGTAGCGGCCGGTCATGCTGCAATTGATCTGCGAGCAGTGACCACCGGCGCCGGCCATCTAGCAAGCGACCGAACTGCGCACAACGCTGCCATCACGCTGCACCTATCTGGCCGATCCAACATCCCCGTAGGAGCTGGCGCGTTGAATCCTTTGGTGCGCGAACGCATGATCGCAGGCGTTCTTGACATGGCGTCCGCGCTCGATCCTGAGAGACCTGATCTTGAGGGGCAAGACCTTGACCCGCGCCATTCTATGGATCTGATCACACAAACTGTGCTGTCGGGAGGTGCCACGACCATCGTCACCACCGGCCCGCTGACGAACCTTGCCATGGCGCTGCGCCACACGCCTGAGATTACGGCCACACTGGAGCGAATCGTCATGCTGGGTGGATCATGGGGATTAGGCAACAAGACTGCCGCTGCGGAATGGAATATCCTCTGCGACCCCGAAGCGGCACATGTCGTGCTGGGCGCGGGCATTCCGATCACAATGCTTCCGATAGACGCTCTTAGCCCCGTAGGCATCACCCCTGAACTGATTAAGCGCACTCATGCCATTGGCGGCCCGGTCGGCTCTTTTGCTACTGAACTGTTACAATCACTGGTCACGACGTTTCGTCCTGGTAGCACCATGGCACCCAAATTCATGCCATTAAACGATCCGGTGGCCAGCCTTGTTGCGGCGCAGCCCGAGCTGGCGCAAACACAGCCTGCTCGCGTCGATATCGAACTTACTGGTCGTCACACCTATGGGCGTACTGTCGTTGATTTCGGCTTGCGTGGCGATGCAGTAGCAAACGTCGACGTCGTGACTCAGTTGGACTGCGACCGGACCCTTGATACTTTCATCGATGCGCTGGCGCGCCTCGCAAATCTAGACATATAAAAAACGGAGATTACTACCATGGCAAAACAACCGCGCGTCCTGATCGCAGGCGAATCTTGGAGCACTCATTCAATTCACCAAAAAGGCTTTGATAGCTTTACCACCACGGAATACACTGAGGGTGTGAAATGGCTACGTGAGGCCCTTGAGGCAGGGGGATGGGAAGTTACCTATCAACCCGCTCATGTCGCCGCTCGCGACTTTCCATTTGAGACGACAGACCTAGCCGAATATGACTGTGTGATCCTAAGTGATATCGGTGCCAATACGCTGCTCTTGCACCCCGATACATTTGCACACTCTAAATCCTTGCCAAACCGATTGGAAACGATCCGTCAGTATGTCGAAAATGGTGGTGGCTTAATCATGATCGGCGGCTGGCTGACATTCCAAGGAATTGACGCCAAGGGGCAGTATCGCGGCACGGCGATCGAGACGGCTTTGCCGGTAACCCTCGAAATAGATGATGACCGTGTGGAATGTCCTCAGGGTGTTACGCCGCAAGTGAGCGATGTCAATCATCCCCTCGTTGCTGGGATCGAAGGTGTCTGGCCTGACCTGCTCGGATATAATCGGCTGACAGCAAAGGCAGATGGTGAGGTTGTCGTGACTGTAGGGGACGATCCGCTGATCGTTATCGGCACTCATGGCAAGGGGCGCAGCGTTGCATTTGCATCCGATTGTGCCCCGCACTGGGCGCCGCCCTCGTTCTTGGATTGGAAAGGTTACGCCACAATGTGGCAGCGCATGACTGCATGGGCCGCCGGGCAATAATATGGTCGCCCTGAACGTCATGCGCTGGGGTGATCCGGGGGCTGCACGCACCATGGTCGCTCTGCATGGAATCACCTCAAATGGCGGGGCAATGTGCGAACCGGCCCGGCGTCTCGCTGATAAGGGCTGGCAAGTACTCGCTGCTGACATGCGTGGTCATGGCGAAAGCGGCCGAGGCAATGGGGACTTCTCGTTTGATACTCTGCTTGGCGATTTGGCCGAGGTGCTACCGATGTCTCCTGATGTTCTACTCGGCCATTCTTTTGGTGGAACGCTGGCACAGATCGGCGTGCTGAATGACATTTTCACGCCCGGCGCGCTAATCCTTGAAGACCCTGTTTCGGTTTTTGCGGACCAAGAAACCCCACGTGCCATGCTCGAATGGGATGAAGCCAATCTGCCAACTACTATCGACGATTTGCTTGCGGCCAATCCGGGGTGGACAGCTCTTGATGCGGCGTGGAAGCTGGTGTCGATTCAGCAAGTATCTTTTGACGACGCACGCGCGGCATTCGTCGGAAATGCACCGTGGGATTTGCGACCTGATGCGGCGCGGCTGAGCTCGAAGCTACCGACCGTCTGGGTTCTCCCTGATGTTAGCCGTTTTGTGCCATCCGGTGACGTAGCGCGACTACAAGCCGACACACCTGATGGATCCTTGGCGATCTTTAATGGTGCAGGGCATAGCGTCCATCGAGATGAAACAGTAGCCTTTGTTGATATTGTTGAGCAGCTTGCTCAAGGGGAGTGGTTCAATGAGTGCGGATAGTGATTTCAAATTTTGCTTCGGCGGCCATCATGCAAATCAGCGGATAGTGCTTGGTGCGCCCTTTGAGGTGTTCACCGAAGACTGTTTCTCTGGCAAATTGACATCTGAAACTGGAAAACCGCGCGAAGTGGCGCCGTTTCCCAGAGTAAATCCGCTCGCAGGCCCCTTCCATATCGAGGGGGTTCGACAAGGCGATATCATTGCAATCCACATTCAATCAATGACACCTGCGCGTGATTGGGGCGTCGCAACCGTTTCACCTAATTTTGGCCTGCTTTCGGGAACGCGGATGGCACCGAACCTTCAGCCCGATAGTGATGAGCGTGTTTGGATTTGGCGTCTCGATAATGACCACACCACCCTGCGAACCAAGGCAGCAAACGGGACTGAGATGTCGGTTCCCTTTAATCCTTTCTTTGGCACGATCGGTGTGGCCCCAGCCCATGGCGAAGTGCGCCTCAGTGTTGTTCCAGGTGACTTCGGTGGCAATCTCGACATGCCCGAACTTTGCCCTGGAACAACGCTTTATCTGCGGGCAAATGTGGATGGTGGTCATCTATATTTGGGCGATGGACACTACGCTCAAGGCGACGGCGAAATAGCAGGAACGGCCATTGAGGGTGCTTTTCACTCGAGTCTTGCAGTAGCGAAGGTCTCTGATGATGAAACCTTTGATTTCCCCCGCATCGAAACACAGACCTGCATTGGAGTCATCGGCGTTGGACGTCCACTCGAAAGCGCGATCAAAGTTGCCGCAGCGGAAATGGTGCGATGGGTTGCCGCGTTGACCGGATTGGATCCGCAGGATGCTTATCAACTTGTCAGTCAGATTGGAAAACTGCGCGTCTGCAATCTTGTGAACCCCGAATACACTGCGTTGCTGTCCGTTCCTAAGACGATTTTGCCTAAAGACACTGTCGTCATGGGGAGATAGTGCCACATCATTAATAGGCCCTGACTATCAGGTAATATACTGAGACCATTAGACGGCTTCAGGAAGGAGAATCATGAAACGCAGAGAGTTGTTAAAAGGAATGGCGGCTATATCAGCAAGTCCAATACTAACGTCGTATGCATTAGAGGGAAATCTTATACTTGGAAAACATGACGCGCTAATCGTCGTCGATGTCCAGAACGATTTCCTTCCCGGAGGCAGTCTGGCTGTAAGTGACGGTGATGCGGTCATACCGGTGATCAATAATTGTATGAAGCTATCACAAGCAAAAGGTTTGCCAATATATGCAACTCGTGACTGGCATCCTACTGATCATTGTTCATTTGTGGAAAACGGCGGGACGTGGCCAGAACACTGTGTCGCAGGCAGCACAGGCGCACAGTTCTCAGAAGACCTAGCACTTCCAAATAACGTTACAATCATTAACAAAGGAACAGACAAAGATAAAGAGGCCTACTCCGGATTTCAGGACACTGATCTCTCGGATCAACTGCATAAAAAAGGTATTAAGAGAGTTATTGTCGGCGGCCTCGCCACAGACTATTGCGTCCTGAACACAGTATACGATGCGCTAACGAATGACCTAGATGTTGTGCTACTAACACACGCTATTCGTGCCGTAAACGTTAACCCCAGAGACGGTGAGCGAGCCATTGAATCAATGATAGAACGGGGCGCAGAAATACATGATGGCTTAATCCTGGCAAATTAACCGTAACAATTACTGGATTGCCTCAGTGAATCTTCAGAGACACTGATCAATTGAGCTTTACAACTCTCGACGCTGTAAAGCCCCTAAAGGAATGCATGAAGGAATACGGCTGTATTCCCTATAACTATTCGTAAGCTTTTCCACCAGTTGCAGCCCACCACACAGCGCCAAGAATGTGCTGCTTATACCAAGGCTCATCATATATTCCTTCAGCGTGGCCAAGACCAGTGTGAAAAGATCTTCCACCATTGCCTTCAAAATCTTCTTGATACCAAGCTATTGGATGATAAGCCGGCATTTTTCCGCCAGGAAAGGTAGTTTCATCGACACTCAAAACAACTTCAATGTTGTCAGACATCTCTAAATAATTATACCACTCTCCAGTAGTTACCCATCTAGGTGGTATGTGGAATGCTGATGGATGGTTCGGGTCTTCATTATCAACAATTCCTGTCCAAATGCCTGGATCTGGATGACGGTTCCATACACCGCCTACTAGGCTTACATACCATGGCCACTCCATCATTGTGAAAGTAGCCGAATGTATACCTACAAAATTTCCTCCCTGACGCATGTAGGCCTGTAATGCCCTTCTCTCATCGTCATCTAAAATATCACCTGATGTATTCATAAAAACAATTACATCTATACTATTAAGTTTTTCTTGATTATCAAAAAAATTAGATTGTGTAGTCCAAGTAAGCCCCCAGTGATGGTCACGAGCTAGATCCTTAAACATCTGTATCCCATTTGGGACAGCGAGATGTTGGTAATCAAGAGATTTTGTAAACAAAAGAACTTCAAACTGTTTTTGATTCTCCTGTAAGCGCTGTGCGTGTGAATTGGCGCTAACTATTAGAAGCAGTCCGGTCAGAATACCTATTAGTTTTTTAGACATAACTTTTTTGATTAACCTTTTTTGAATCAAAATAATATTTAAATTTTACATAACCTTAAGTAGGAATTGGCTTGTTACCGAATTATGAAACTCTGACTTTATTTGCGATGCGATCTATTTAGCCTAACCTTAGTAGGAATTAGTTTATTGTCAGATGAACGCGTTCCAAGTTTACCGGCCTTACCATCTCCCCAGCAGTAAATTTCATCATTTGAAGAAATGGCACAAGTATGTTTAGTGCCAATAGTAATATCTCTAAAACTTACGTTACCTGATACAGCTACAGGCTCAACCCGCATTGTTGTCGTGCCATCACCTAGCTGGCCTTGTCCATTTCTTCCCCAGCAATAAGCTTGACCATCGGTTGCAATACCGCAGGTTTGAAAGGTTCCAGTAGCGATTGAAGCAAAAGATATATTTCCATTTATTTCCCTTGGCGTCCTCAAGTTTTCAAGAACTCCTAATTTTCCTGTGGAGCCAATACCTAATTTGCCGTATCGACCACGCCCCCAACAAATAGCTTTGTCTGAAGTGCCTAAAGCACATACATGATCAAGCCCAACACTTATTGAATTAGGGTGAAATACAAAATCCCCAGCCACAAGGCCTGGCGCCGCTTTACCACGAGTATCACTGCCCTGTCCTAATAAATTACCAAAATCGCTTGATCCCCAACAATATGCATTACCATTTGTTGATATACCGCATGTTGTTGCTGATCCTGCATTAATTGAGCCGAAAGCAATTCCACCAGACACTGGAACAGGCACTGATGAACTTTTAGATTTGGTGTAATTACGGGCTACTTCCGAAACTCCTTTATCACCAAGAATTCCAGCCTCTCCTCTTCCCCAGCAAAAAGCCTTTTCGTCTGAAGTAATTCCACAAGTATGTGCCAATCCTGCATCAACAGATTCAAAGGATAAATCACCGGAAACAGCTACTGGAATCGTACTGTTTTCAGGAGAACCATTTCCGAGGCTTCCATATCTTCCGCGCCCCCAACAATAAGCATCATTATCACCTGTGATACCACATGTATGATCCCAGCCAACACTAATTGACTTAAATTTTAAGCCCCCAGAAACTGCAACAGGAGTCATACTAGACTCAATAGAGCCGTCCCCTAACTGGCCTACTGCATTATTTCCCCAACAATGAGCTTTGCCATTTGAGTTGAGCATGCATGTATGATTATCGCCAGCATCTATATCAATTAGAGTATCTGAATGTGCTGGTACGGAGGCAATAACTGATATAAATAATAAGGCTGAAAATAAATAACTTTTACTTAATATAATGTTCATTATTAGATTCTGTGTTTTGATTTAATGATCTAAGTACGAAGATTTCTTATTATAAAGTCTTTAATTAACAAACCATCGATTGGACTGGGATGGTTAAGACTGTAAGTAATTTTTATACTTCCCCTTCAATTTATACTATAGCATCCACACATAATTTTCCATCAACCGTTCTCCTCGAATCGTCAACAAAAAATTTATTGTCCTGCTGCTTATCGCTTAAATATTAGATATCTCTTGAATCATAAGCCCATTGCAGTAGTGCCTGTCGTTGTTTTGGACGACAGTCAAACTCATATTTCTCGCAATTTTTTTTCACTTGTGCAACGTGCCGACTCATTGCACGCCACCGCTTTATCTGTCGTTCGTCGTCTTCACATCTTCGACCTGAATAATATCGACAATACCATTGAAACCATCCGCGTGGATCCTTCTCCCAAATCCATCCCTTCTCTCTCCATACAGAAAGAGGCTGAGAAGCACTGGCACCAAAACAGTTTACATTTGGGTCGGCCTTATCAGGGCATAGATTTGCATTACGAAACCAAGCAGCAGGGAATTCATTTTGGCAATCCGTCATGTACCTTCCACCAAAGACTCCAAGTTTGAGCATTTCTTCTGGTGTTAGATCGGGTCGAAAGTCGGGATGAAAATTTTTCCCACAAGGCTCTGATAACGTATACGCGTATCCCGATTGCATCAGATCGTTTACAACAATTCGCTTCTTATTCACTTCTTTCCTTCTTGCGAAATATAATTTATTTACCAAGATAATTTAGATAATCGATACTAAATGTTGTCGCTTCTCGGCCCGTAAGTGCTTGCATGATTTCGGGATCGGCAACATTACCCTCTTCCAGCATAGTCAGTTGCTCACGTGTGACTGGGGAAAATGGCAACCAATCGAACAATGTTGCGCCAAGACGCATCAATGCAATTGGCATGGGCAGAAACCACTTGCGGCGACCTTTCACCGCAGCAATCCTCGCGACCATTTCCTTCCAGGTTAAGACCTCTGGGCCCCCTAATGCATAGGTTTTTCCGACACACTCTTCGTTCTCAAGCGTGGCCAGAAATGCTCTCGCCACATCTTTAATATGAACGGGCGACATTACAACCGCACCTTTCTTCGGGTCACAGCCCGCAAAAAAACTCACGGCGGGAATCGGCGGACGAACCATTTGATTAAACAGTTGGGTTGCAAACTCCATCGTCCCGCGAGGATCACCAAAAATTACGGACGGGCGAAACACGGTGACGTCCAGTCCACTTTTCAGGGCGTACTCCTCGGCGCGGCGTTTGGTTTCCTGGTATCGAGTTCCCGGAATCTTCGCACCATTGGCACTCATCAGCAGAAACCTCTGCACGCCAGCTGCCACTGCAGCATCAATCGTGTTGACCAAGCCCTCATATTGCGTCGACTCAAAGGTAGCGCCTTTTCGCGGCACTTCTCGTAATATTCCGACGTTGTAGATCACCGCATCACACGCCTGAAGAAGACGGTAAATCGAATCGGTGTCAGTGATATCGCCATTCACTATTAAGACTTGCTCAGGCTGCCGCAGCTTACTCTCGCTACCTTGTCGCACCAACATCGAAACCGAGTACCCAGAATTCAACAGGGCGTCGGTCAGGTAGCTGCCAACAAATCCAGTTCCGCCGATAATTGCTACTCGCATTAGGTGCTGTTGCTACAGTTGCTATGAGGCACGTCAGTCCTTAGCCATATCGTGGGACACATAAATCAGTTCGTCCACCGGAAAATCTAGGCGTCTTGCTTTCTCAACAAGTGACTGTACAACGGTTTCAGACAAGCCCGGAGAGCGTGCCAGGATCCAGAGGTAAGAACGATCTGGCCCCGCGACAAGCGCATATTGGTAATTCTCTATATCTAACTCGAGGATGTTGTACCCGCCGTAGAACGGGCCGAAGAAAGACACTTTTAGTCGGCCAACTTCCGGCGAGTCGATCAGGTAGGCCTTACCAATTGCCTCGTCCCATTCGTCTGTCTTAGTGCTGAGTCCCCGGTTCACCACCCGCACGCCACCGTCATCTCGAAGTGTGTAGTCTGCAGTCACGTCCGTCAGACCGCGCTCGAAGCGATGGTCTAGGCGAGCTATTTCATACCAGGTGCCAAGATATCGATCGAGTTCGAAACCTGAGACAACGCTTGTCCCGCCTGGCTGACCAGTACACGCTGAAACAATAACCGACGCAAAAAACAAAAAAAGGGCAACCTTTCTTCTATAGTACATAGGTTGAATATCCTGACTGAGTGGGCATGATTATCCACCATTACAGGCGCGCAATGCTGTAATTTTTGTAACGGTTTGTTTCTAAGTTCTAATGATCTACTGTCCCGAACCTAAATCAATCTAGGAAAATTAAATGGCTCGATCTCGACTGATTTCTACACTAGCAGTCTTCGCTATTCTGTCTGCGTGTGGCAGTAGTGGCAGTAGTGGCAACAATAGTGAGAACGGAAGCACGACCATAGCAACGCCTGATACAGGGACGACTTCCAATGTATCCACGGTCGGCGTGAAATGCATGTACAGCTACAGTGCCTTTAACAGCTCAGCGTCAGTAAGCACAACGAGCACAGCGGATTGGTTCTGCGATGCAAGTAACCGAACGCTGTCCGCGAATGGCATACCAGACCACGATGTTGGCACATTTCCAAACGCCAATAATCCCAACGCCATATCGCAGCAAGCAGTATCGGCGAGTTTCACACTCGACCCAGTCTTAACCTCAACGGCGACAATACTTGGCGGGCCAAGGGGAGTGACTGGTTACGTACTCAACGGCGTCAAGATCGACGCCGGCACCGCCGGAAGCTGTAACAATTCAGGCGGGTCCTGCAGCCTAGCCGGTAACGTGGGCAGCTGGAATATCGAGGCGCTTGGACAGGACTCCTTCAATTTCGGCGATGATGCTAACCATGCGCATGTGCAGCCCGGCGGCGCATACCACTACCACGGAATACCGGAAGGTTTCGTCAACAGACTCAATAATGGCATCGAGCCAACGTTAATCGCCTGGGCCGCGGACGGTTTCCCTATCTACGCGCGCTACGGTTACCTCAATGCTATGGACGCGAATTCCGGGATCGTTGTCATTGAAAGTAGCTACCAGCTCAAGGCGTCGCCCGATGCAAGTCGGCCTGACGTCTCGCTCTTCTCGATGGGCACATTTACACAAGACTACGAGTATGTCGTTGGTCTCGGTGATCTCGACGAGTGCAATGGCCGTACAGGTGTCACCCCGGAATTCCCAGACGGGATATACCACTACTACGCGACCGATGGTTACCCATTCCTGCAGCGATGCATGAAGGGCGCGCCATGATTTCTCGACTTCTACGTCGCGGCGTTGCGCCGCTTGTAATTACTATCGGCGTATTGATGGCGGCCACGACGTCGCATGCGCATCTGATGGTCGAACAACACGGTACCGTCAACGTTGCAAATGGTGGAGCTTTCCTGGTGCTTTCGGTCCCGGTCTCTACTTTCGACGGCGTTGACGATGACGGTGACGACGCCCTATCGGCCCAGGAATTGAGCCGGCACATCTCAAAGGTAGAACAGCAGATTCACGACGGCGTGCAATTGCTGGACGACTCAGGCAAATCACTGCCGCTGCAGGGACTATTGATGTCACTAAGCCCCTCGGACGACGCCCAAACCGCTCCAGCCAAACAATTGATCGCGTTAGGGCGCTTCCCTATCGATGACCCTATGTCGTCGCTCAGCCTGCGAATCGCATTGCACGGCAAAACGTCAGATGAACAGTACATCAGTATCACCGCCACACGCGACGGGCAATCACATGAAATGACGTTCACGCCTGAGCGCGACTACCACACGATGTTTCCGAAAAAGGAATTTGCAGAATAGGTCGCCACAAGGGTCTTGGCGAAGCTCGGGGACACGACATAAGTCGTTGAGAAGAATGGTGGCCAGGGGCGGAATCGAACCACCGACACGCGGATTTTCAGTCCGCTGCTCTACCAACTGAGCTACCTGGCCTTATTTGGATCGCGGCCTATGGCCGCTCCTACAGCGCTGGCTGGAGGCCAACGAGCGGAGTATTAGATCGATAAGCGTCTGCTCAGTCAAGAACAAATGCCTAGCGCTACTCAACTATGACGGCGCTACAAACTCTTTAGGTGCGGACGAACCTTCTCCGAAAAAGAACTTCTCCATTTCGGTTTCCAGAAACGTTCGAGCCTCTGGTTCGATAGGCGTCAGTCGATACTCATTTATCAGCATAGTCTGGTGGGCCAACCATTGCTGCCACGCCTCTTTGGATACGCCGTCATAAATTCGTTGGCCGAGATCGCCAGGGTACGGTGAATAATCGAGACCCTCAGCCTCTTTGTCCAACATGACGCAATTAACGGTACGCGACATTTTCACTCTTCTTTAGTTGATCGATTAGTTTCTTAACCGGTGCAGAAAATCCACCCGGCGGGACGCCATCAAGCCTGTACCAAGTCTCGGCATCAGACTCGGCAACTTTACTCGTGTGTGACTTGAATCGCACGAGAATCGGTTGAATGTCGAGATCGAAGTGGCTAAAGCTATGACGCAATATAGCCCACGACAGTATTTCCGCCCCTGTATTTCCGAAGGTATCGACACACCAGTCATCCAGAGTGCGCTCCCCAAGTTCCGGAAGACTCCAAAGACCGCCCCATATACCCGACTCCGGCCGACGCTCCAGATAGACCTGCCCCCCAAGGCTTGCCAATACCATCGTCGTGGTTCGAACCGGTTTGACTGACTTTGGCTTACGACCCGGGTAGGAGTCAACGCTCTGCGTTTTTAGCGCGATGCAATCAGCAGCGACCGGACAGCGGTCACACGATGGATGGCTTCTCGTACACAAGGTCGCACCAAGGTCCATAATGGCCTGCGTGTAGTCTGCGACTCTGCTAACAGGCGTATTCTTTTCGGCTGCTTCCCACAGCGTCTCAGCAACGCTTGCTTTCCCCGGCCAACCCGCCAAAGCCCGATGCCGAGCGAACACTCGCTTCACATTGCCATCAAGGATGGCATGACGCTGACCATAAGCCAGTGAAAGAACAGCGCCTGCCGTCGAACGACCGATACCGGGCAGTGCCATGACGTCATCGATAGAAATCGGGAACTGACCTCCGTGCATATCGAGCACCCGTTGCGCCGCCTTGTGAAGGTTTCGTGCTCTGGCGTAATAGCCAAGGCCGGTCCAATGAGACAGAACATCATCCTGACTCGCGCTGGCCAGCGACTCCAAAGTCGGAAAGCGCTCAACGAATCGATCGAAGTAAGGGATTACCGTCTGCACCTGAGTCTGTTGCAGCATTATCTCCGACACCCAAACACGATATGCCGTGGTGTTTTTCTGCCACGGAAAGTCTTTCCTGCCGTGTTCGTCAAACCAGTTCAGCAGGCGTGCAGCAAACTCATTCAACGTCCAATTCCTGCGCAATGATTTCAATACGATCGACCGCGCGACCGCCATTGTCCTTCAATTTTCGCTTGATAAGAAAAGGGCCAATGCCCGGCGGTATCCAGAATTTCGGACTTATCGTCAGGTCATAGGTAACGACGGTGCCACCGTCGCGGGCCAGGAACTTCCAGCTCTCATTGCTATGATGGAAATCGCTGGTTTCCGGGTTCGCAAAAGCGCGAAGCACCAGATTCGTCTCAGACTCGACATAGCCCTGACGCTCGAAGGATTGGCAAAAGAAAAACACGCAGCCTCTATTGCGAACATAAAATTGTGCACGCCCTTTTTCATCCGGCTCCATGTCTCGCGCCTCTACAATGGCACTCGAAAACCGTGTGGAGTATCCCCAGTTTTGATACACCTCGAATACCTGCTCGATCGTTGCATCGAACCAGACCTCCGAAGTCATCGTGTACGTACCCTTATCGCTGGCGATATCCATGCTAAGAATGTCGGCCGACCTTGCCGCGGGCGCGAGAATCACTGCAAATAGAATTAGCCAACAGTGGTTTCTCAATCGAAGCACGAAGAACCCACCCAATAAGGAAATCAAATATTTAAAAACGCGAGCCATTCAAACATCTCGTCAGCAGACGACCAAGGGTAGCAAAATTGGGCACAGAAAAGGCTGGACTGCATCTGCAATTTAGCGTCATTTGGATACCACGCTACGCTAAATGGCTTGAATTCGGTCGGCGGAAGCCACTCAAAAGCTGGCGTAAGCTCCTGTCTTTACATATGATTTCTCCCATGGAGAAGATGCTTTCTATACGAATTACGGGGGACTAATGTCCGGGTATTCCATACTTTATCTCGGATGTGGAGAGTTTGCCGCAGATTATCTCAGTGCATTGGAAACGCTTCCCTGTTGCACTTACCTGACCCGCTCGACATCGTTCGAGCTTCCAGAAGACGCGCCTATTGTTGATCTTGTGCTGTTCGAAGCGGGGTCAATGATCGCGCAATCCAGACAGTCTCTTGCCGACCTAATCAATAAGCTTGCTCCGTATCCGGTTGTGGCGTTAACCACGAAAGAAAATGAGCATCACGGTATTGCTGCTGTGCATGCAGGTGCCCAGGGGTACGTGTTCATTAACGACATATCCGTCGAAGCCCAAAATTCGGCGTTCGACCATGCTGTTAAGCGTAGACATATGCAATCGCGGCTCTCAAGGACAGATGTAACCTCGCTGTCCATCTTGAACAACATCAATGATGGCGTAATCGTTATAGACGATACGGGCCACGTTATTGAAATCAATCCAGCGGCGCGCGCCTTACTCGGAATAAGCCCGCGCATGCAACCCAACTCAACCTGGGAGCAAACCTTCTGCTGCGTCGACGTGAATGGCGACAGCTATCGTAGCTCCGCCGAATTACCACTAATGCGCGCACGGAATGGCGAGAAATTTGCTGACCAGATCGCCACCTATCGAATACCCAAGCAACCCGATATCGTGCTGAGCATCAATGGCCAGGGATTATTCG
>JABIQN010000089.1 GCA_018699395.1 Gammaproteobacteria bacterium | reverse complement strand
TTTGTAGCCAACCACTTAGCAATGGCAACTTTTTGTTGGTTCCCTCCAGACAAAGTTGAAATAGCATCGCTCGTACTGCCTAATTTAACGCCTAATTCTTTTATCCAATGGCCAACGATTGCTTTTTTCTTCTTGAAGGATAACAACCCGCCGCACACAAGAGTTTTGTCTAGTACGGTCGATATTAGGTTATTTTCTATTGATTGGTCCTGAATAAGCCCTAATGACAGGCGGTCTTCTGAAACATAGGCAACCCCAGACGATATGGCCTCTAGGTTGGATTTGAACTGTACTGCTTTACCGTCCAAATAAATTTGACCCTGTTCAGGTCTTGTCATGCCGAACAAGCTCAAGGCGAGTTCGGTTCTCCCGGCGCCCAGCAGACCCGTGACTCCGACCACCTCCCCCCGGGTGATTGAAAAGGAAATATCCTTATATTCGCCGGTTCGGGAAATCTGCTTCACCTCAAGAACGGTTTCGTTTTTGGTTAGGTTTTGATCAACGACAGCCGGATTGATGGTCAATCCGGTCATTTTTTCGGTCAATTTTGCTAAGGTCATCTCGCTGGCATCATAGACACCGACTTTTTTACCATCGCGTAAAACGGTTACTCTGTCGGCAATTTCCAACACCTCTGCAAGACGGTGGCTGACAAAAACCACGGCAACATTTTCGGCTGTCAATGTCCGCACGACATCTAAAAGATGCTTTGTTTCTGATTGAGTTAGTGATGCCGTGGGCTCGTCCATAAAAACAATCCGGGCATCACTGACGAGCACTCTGCAAATGGCTATGAGCTGTTTTTGGGCGATCGGCAGGGTTTTGACTTGTGCATCCAGATCAAAACTAACACCGAGGCGCTCGCAGACCTTTTGTGCAACTTCTTTGATATTTTTGTGCCGCACAAGCTTAGATTTCAAGCTAACGAAACTTTCAATAGCAATGTTTTCAGCGACGCTCATTTCGGGAAACAACGCATGATCTTGCCAAATTACGCCAACGCCGATACGGCGCGCCTGAGCGGGGTTCAAGGTTTTGTACTCTTGCCCCATTAAAGTAAAATTTGCGCCTGAGTCGGGGGTGTACACCCCAGAGATGATTTTGATTAAAGTACTTTTTCCACAGCCGTTTTCACCGGCTAGGCAATGCACCTCACCTGGCATCACCTCGAAATCTATATTAATAAGGGCGCGTACCCCACCAAATGTTTTTGAGATATCGCTCAATTGAATCACGGGAATCATATTGTCACTTCTCGATTCAGCAGAGAGGATATTGTCAAGCATTAGGAGTCTCTTTTGTAATGCTAAGGCTTTTTTAGAAAAAATATTCCGGGAGAGCACCCATCCCGGAATATCCGTAAGTAATAATTTAGAGACCCATTGCCGCTAGTTCATCAACGGTATCTTTGTTGATTGTAACCATTTGATTGGCAATGATATTGCGTGTTTTGAAGTCAGGATTTACGACGCCTAGACCTGGAATATCCATGCCCGCTATCACGTCTTTGCCTTGAACAACCATATCGGCAAGGGTCACAAAAACCCTACCTGCTTCTTTAGGATTCCACATGAATCCACCGGAAATAACACCAGCCTTGACAAGCCTCATACCCTGCCCTGGTGAAATTGGGCCAAGAACATGAATTTTGCCAGCTTTACGGCGTTCTTGAATTGCGCGCCCTGCACCGATTGGACCCTGGCTACCAAAACCTAGGAAGCCATTCAAATTTGGATGTGCAGACATAAGATCAAGGGCCGTTTTGCGACTGTCATCAACATTTTCGGCGACACCATAACGTTCGCTGACGAGCTTCATATTCGGGTAATTTTTCTCCAAGTAGGCAATCGCGGCATCGGCCCATGCATTGTGCAATGGAACGGTTAGCGACCCAACAAAAACAGCATATTCACCTGTGCCGCCACACTTCTCTGCAAGGAGCTTGGCATGCGCTTCGCCAAACCCTTTCGCTGAAGCCAACTCAAAGTTCCAGTCGATATTCTTCTGATCAGGACTTTCGTGGGTAATAACCTTGATGCCCTTGCTCCGCGCTTTGGCCAGCACTGGTTCCAAGGCCTCAGAATCATTTGGCACAACGCCGATAGCCGTTACGCCACGTGCAATCAAATCCTCTATAGCACGCACCTGTAAAGCAGGGTCAGCACTAGTAGGGCCGATCATAAAGGCTTTAACTCCTAATTCCTTAGCGCGTTCGGCAATACCCGCTTCCATAGCATTAAACCATGGGATGCCACCGATTTTGACAACAACACCAAGTTCAGTATCTGCAGCCATAGCGCCAGCAGAGCTGACTATTCCAACGGCAAGACTCGTTAAAGTTATTGTTAATTTGCGAAAATTCATTTTTTGCAATCCCTCCAAAAATAATCGGATGCTTACGCCACAATCGATTGTGCAATTTCTTAAAAAGCCCGACAACGCTTTTTATAAAATACTCCCACTGGACTCAACTTAAGCGTCCATTGCGTCTATCAACTAAAAAAAGTGTTTTCGCATAGGTACAGTGTACCTAGAATATTGCATAGTATTTCGTTACCGTCACGAATTAAATCAACACGTTATACTTATACTACAGCGAGTTAAGGGGGCTTTATTTAAGACTAAGACGGATCTAATTTGAATCCTCTTCGGGAAGCGATACCTCAAACATTACGCCACCAGCGACGTTGTCCGCGCGAATGCTGCCACCGTGACCTTCGGCGATTAGTTTGGCGATGTACAAGCCCAAACCCAGATGACGCGTGTTCTCACCTCCGCGCATTGAAACCATTGAGTCAAACAACTGTGTTCGCATGCTTTCAGGAAGCGCAGGCCCCGGATTCGTCACCGAAAGTGACAGAGTTTTTTCATTTCTTGAAAGGCTGATTTCAATCGTGTCCTGGACGCCACTGAAGTCGACAGCATTGTCGATCAGCTTATCCAGCATCTGAATGAGCAATTCTGGCGAGCCCGATGCCGGTGCGTGGGTCAGTTCTGTCGTAAACGCTATATTCCGCTCGGTATAAACGTCGTGGTAGGCTGCGACGGTTGATTGCAGCACTGCACGAAGGTCAAAAGACTCCGATTCCGCATGTTTCATCACCTCTTCGACGCGACTTGCCTCGCTCATAGCACTGAGGATACGGCGCAGGCGATCCGCTCCCTCAAGGGCACGGGCGGTGTAACCAGATGACGCGTCGTTTAAGGGCTCGTGTCCGAGGTTCTCCAGCGAGGAAGTGACAATTGCCAGTGGTGTGCGCAATTCGTGTGACAGTTTTGATGCAAGCGTTCTAAGGTAACTGTTGTAGTCGCCAAGTTGTCTGAGAACGTTCGAGAAGCTGCGCGACAAGTCGCCAATTTCGTCGACCGCCAATGCACTTGGCAACGCGACATGCAGCGTTTCGTTTTCCAGTGCGTCCTCAGCAGCAACGGAGAGGTGTCGGACACGCCGGGACAGCCAGGTGGCATAAGCAACCAAAGCACCCGCGACTAGAACGGTTGCTATCAAAGTGAGATTAATCAGACGTGCAAGACCGGCGTTAGTCGAACTCAATATTGCATCGGTGCCGTGTTGCAGTACCAACGCGCCAAGAACTACGCCGTTTTCCAAAATGGGAGCAGCGACCGCAACGATCGCCCGGCCGCTTTCCTCGCTTCTAAACCAGCCCGCCATCTCTCGGCCATTGAGAGCTGCGCTGACATACGGTTGTTGTTCGCGGCCGCTGGCGTGAGGCTCTGCAGAGGCGGCGTCGGTACCACCTTCGACCAGCAGGTCATAAATTCGATTGGACCATCCTGCCGCGGGCGAATAGTGAGTGGTCGCGGCAGACAGTTCGCCTGCGATCGATAGCCGCCAGCCGGCTGAGTCAGTTACGACAATACGCATGCCGGGCTGCGTGAGCCCACCCGTTACTGTCTTTAACTTATCAGATGGAAGAACGGCTGGCTCCGGCCTTTGTCCAGAAAAACTGCTGCTGCGAGTCGGTTGCTGCATTTCATCGGCTGTATTGTAGACAAGTAGACCAAGGTGGGTTCCCAATAAATCGGCAGGGATTCGAGCCTCAAGGCGATAGCCGCCAGGCACGTCCTGCCAATGCGCTGATATCGAAGATTCTGGAGCGAACCCATCACTGTCTTTCTTATAACTGACGATTGCCCCAGGTGCTTCGGCGGTGAACATGAAGCGTTCCTCGCGATACGGTGGGCTGCCGCTGACGAGAGCAATGCGGTCGGCATAGCGCGGGCCATCATCCAGAACCATGGTCTCGGCTGTTGCATAGACAACGTTGCGGTCGCTTACGTCCACATAGACGTAAACCATATGATCGTAAGAAGCCAAAGCCACTTGAATTGCCCCGTCGCTTCCACGGATGGATCTCTGTGCGCCCGGGCTTAGCATCCAATCATCAAGGTAGCCATCGATTCGTGGCTGCTTTTCGAGCGTGTGTATGAACAACTGCTCATTCGCTAATTCACGGTTCAACCCCACCGGATATTCTTCAGCGTAATTGGCCATCGTAATTGCGAACGCTCGAGCTGTGCCGGCCAGCATCTGCTGCTGTCCTACACGCAAAGCTGACTCCGTTTCCCGAATAAACTCACACCCGGCCCACGGCAACAAAAGCGCCAATAAGCTGACAAGAAGAAGTTGACGTTTAAGGGTCATTTCGCTCGCGGCTAGTTGCTAAGCCAACGATAACCCATGCCGTAAACAGTTTCGATGGCATCGAACTCGGCATCGATCTCGACGAATTTTCGTCTAATGCGTTTGACGTGCGATGTGATCGTGTTGTCATCGAGCACGGCCTGTGCAGCCTCCATGAGTTGCTGGCGGTTTTTCACATGGCCAGGGTAACGCGCCATAGCATGCACCAACCAGAACTCCGTCAGTGTCAGACTGACAGTCTGTTCCCGCCAGTGAACAGTCATTCGCTCAGTATCGATCGAGAGGTCGCCGCGCGTCATTCGGTTCTCGGTACCTTGCAGTTTCTGCATCGCTTCGAGTCGCCGAAATAATGCTGCTATACGCGCCATCAGGTGCGGCAAGCTGATGTCCTTCGTCAGATAATCGTCGGCGCCGAGGCGCAATCCTGATACTGCATCAAATTCACTATCTCTTGCTGTCAGGAAAATAATCGGTAAATCAGATGAGCGAGCACGTAGTTCGCGGCAAAGTTCAAAACCACCCTCAATGTCGTCCTTCAGATTGACATCGATTAGAATGAGGTCCGGCAAGCAGTTATCAAAAGCCCTTAACGCGGGCTCTCTGGCGTCGAATGCGTCCACTGCGTAGCCCTCACGGCGAAATGCCGCGGAGTAGTTTTCCCGAATTGCTGCCTCGTCTTCGATTATCGCGATGCGCTTTGCCACTTCAGACTCCTGTTCCTGTAGCCACAATTTGCCACATTACATCGGTGCATTGCTATGTTGCTGTCTACACAGCGACGGTATGGGCACCTCTAAAAAGTAGCCGCAATCGACGTCGTCGATTTCAGAGCGGGCAGTCTGCTACTGGATATGGATGTCACAAGCGAGCCTCAATACATATTTCTTGTAGCCAATATGCATACCGATACCGCGGCTCGCCATGAATAGTAGAAACGCTAACCACAATCCATCGTTGCCCAATGGCTGCAGGACATACCATGCGGGCAGGAAAACGAACAAGACTGATAAGACCATGATGTTCCTCATCTCCCTGGCACGGGTTGCGCCGACATAGATGCCGTCGTACAGAAAACACCAGACGGACACCAACGGTAACGCGATCATCCAGGGTAAGTATCGAAGCGCTACTTCCTTAATCTCGACAATATCCGTCAAGAGCGCAATTATCATCGGCCCTGCGATCACGTAAACCAGCGTAAAGCCCAGTGCGAACACAACGGACCATCTAAGCGTCAATTTTACAGTTTGCTGAAGTGCGTCTCGGCGTTTTTCACCGATGGCCTTTCCAACCATTGCCTCGGCGGCATGGGCTATGCCGTCTAGGCCAAAAGCGGTGAGATTTTGGAAATTCAACAACACGGCGTTCGCGGCGAGAACATAGCCGCCAAGACGGGCGCTTTGTGCAGTAACAAATGCCAGAGTAAACATTAAGGCCATTGTGCGAATGAACAGGTTTACATTCACAGAGAAAAACGCCTTATAGGCTGACAGATTCGTCAGGCGGGCCACGGGCCAGTGTCCTGCATGTCGCCGTAGTATTCTGATAGCAAAAGCCGTACCGACGACAAGTCCTGCGTACTCAGCGATCACCGATGCGAGTGCGACGCCATCAATGGTCATGCCAAGAATAATAACGAAGAGAAGATCGAGCGCAATATTGGTGATATTGATAACTAGAAAAATCAGCAAGGGAATGCGTGCATTCTGCTGGCCAATAAACCAGCCGACTAGCGCATAATTTGCGAGCGTTCCTGGAGCGCTCCAGATGCGAATATCAAAGTACTGGGCTGCATACAATTGGGTTACGGAGTCACCGCCGAGCAGGCTCAATGCCACGCGACCCAAAGGGCTTTGAAAGACGATCAGCAGTAGTGCGATCGCAAGACTGATAATCAGGGCTTGCCCAAGAGATACCCGCAGACCATCGTTGTCGTTCGCACCAAAGCTCTGTGCGGCGATTCCTGTCGTTCCCATGCGCAAGAAGTTCATGCCCATGTAGATGAAAGTAAATACTGTCGCGCCTATCGCGACTGCGCCCAGATAGGCCGGATTTTCGAGATGACCGGTGACGCCGGTATCGACCATACCCAATAGGGGGACCGATACATTGGAGAGGATCATGGGTGCAGCAATGCGCCACATATCCTTATTCTCAGGAAGGCGCGTGGAGCTCAATCCTCAGCCATCAGAACGCGTTGACTCCAGTCAGCTCTTTACCAACGACGAGTTGGTGAACCGTTTCTGTTCCTTCATAGGTGATGACGCTTTCAAGATTCAACATGTGTCGAATCGGAACATACTCCGCGCTGATTCCCGCACCGCCGAGAATATCCCGCGCATCGCGTGCGATATCAATGGCCGCCCGGCAGTTGTTCCATTTCGCCAAGGATACTTGCGTTGGACTCAGTTGACCTTTGTCCTTGATCCGGCCGAGCCGCAGCGATATCAACTGCGCTGCTGTGATCTGACGGCTCATCTCCGCCATGCGAATCTGGATAGCTTGGGTGTTTGCGATTGGCTGCCCAAATAAGACGCGATCCTGCGTGTAATTGAGTACCTCGTTGAGGCAGGCCTGAGCGGCACCAATGACGCCCCAGGCAATGCCATAGCGTGCCTGTGTAAGGCAGCTCAAGGGACCCCTCAAACTTGAAATACCGGGCAGGACATTCGCCTCCGGAATTCTGACGTTGTTGAAAAATAGTGCACCGGTCACTGAGGCTCGCAGCGAGAATTTGTTTTCGATTTCTTGCGTGTCGAAGCCCGGCATGTCTTTTTCAACGATAAACCCCTTCACACCTTCTTCTGTTCTTACCCAGACGATAGCAACATCCGCGATAGTAGCATTCGTAATCCACATCTTGGAGCCGTTCAGAATCCAGTCGTCGCCATCACGTTTGGCATGCGTTTTCATATTGCTTGGGTCTGATCCGCCATGCGGCTCTGTTAATCCAAAGCAGCCGATGGCCTCACCGCGTGCCATAGCGGGCAACCAACGTTGCTTTTGCTCTTCAGACCCATAAGTGTGAATTGGGAACATTACCAGGCTGCTTTGCACTGAGACGAAACTACGCAGGCCACTATCACCACGTTCAAGCTCCTGACAGATTAGCCCATAGCTCACGCTGTTGAGTCCGGCACAGTCATAGCCCTCTATCGAGCTACCGAGGAGGCCGAGCTCTGCCACCTCACCGATCAACTGGCGCGGAAATTTGTGTTGCTCGAAAGCATCACGCATCAGAGGAATGACTTTCTCGTCGACATATCGACCGACGCTGTCTTTTACCATGGCCTCGTCTTCTGAAAGTTCAGAGCGAATATCATAGAGATCCATGGGATCGAGTTTGCTGTTCACGGGCGTTGTCCTGAGGTATTTAGTACGGCTTGGGGCGTTGATGCTATATGACTAGATCGATATTTCAAAGCGCTTATATAAGACAGAGAGTAGCCAGGCAGGTCCGATCATCATGAGTTGTAGGTCCTGCGCGATAGCGGCGGCAGAACCCTGTCTGCTGATTGTGAGACCAATAATCCCACCAGCCAGCAGGCCGATAGATATCTCAAGTGCTGGAAGGCCAGTATTTGCTAGCGATATTTGAATAGCTGATAGTCCTAGAAGGAATGGTAGTAAGCCGATAGCTAGTGATAGGGAGATAATAAAGTAATAAATTGTAGTGACCATTAAGAATGCACTTCCCCAGTTGAGAAGTGATGAAATATTTTTAAATTCTGCAGGTATAGGTAACGACCACAATAATCCGCTGAATCCTATGATAATCATTGGTATCGCCATCCAATAGGCGAGTGGATTATGATTTGTTATGTGGGATTTTTCGTACTCAATTAGCCAATTGTCAATATTGGTCACTTATGTTCACTCTTGTAGGATATTTGCCATTTTACATATAGTCAGGACTCGTAACACAATCTTCGTTATTGCGAATCTGCGTGACTTTTCAGCTTATGAGTGGGTCAAAGAGGTTCGTATTCAGGTTAACAGATGCATTTATGGCCGACTCATGCTGAGTATTAGACTATGCTCATTATCTTATATGCTTTAGTGTGATTTCTGCATCTGGGGAATAGGATGAAAAGACGAAATTTTTTGAAGGCGGGAGCTGCTGTTTATGCGACAGGCGGGTTGATGCCAGCTACTAAGGTTAGTGCGAAAGTTAATTCTGCAAACGAAACACTTAATGTAGGTGTTATTGGTTGCAATGGTATGGGTAATAATAATCTTCGAAGTATGTTGTTGAGTCCTAATGTTCGTTGCGCTGCATTGTGTGATGTTGATGATTCCGTATTAGCTCGGAGAAAATCAGAGATTATGCGAGATTATGGCAATACTCCAGCTCTTTATAGGGATTACCGAAGGCTGCTAGATAGGCAGGATATTGATGCGGTTATTATAGCGACTCCGGATCACTGGCATTGCTTGCAGATGGTGGATGCGGTTTCGGCGGGCAAGCATGTTTATGTAGAAAAACCAATTTCAAACTCGATAAGTGAAGCTAATCGGATGCTCGAAGCGGCAAATTACTATAAAACAATAGTGCAGGTAGGGCAGTGGCAACGAAGTGGGCAGCATTGGATTGATGCTATAGATTATGTCCACTCTGGATCTTTGGGTCAGATTAGAACGGTCAAAGCCTGGGCCTATATGGATTGGCTTAAGAGTATACCCGTACGGCCAGACACTTCAGCTCCCCACGGTGTGGACTATGATATGTGGCTAGGCCCTGCTCCGAAGAGGTCATTCAATACAAATCGGTTTCATTTCACTTTTCGTTGGTTTTGGGATTATGCGGGCGGCTTGATGACTGATTGGGGGGTTCATCTGTTAGATGTTGGCCTTTGGGGCATGAAGGCGGGAACCCCAAGGAGAGTCGTTTCTTCTGGCGGTAATTTTGCTTATCCCGATAGTGCAATGGAAACTCCAGATACTCAGCAGGCTATTTTCGAATTCGAGGATTTTACGATGATTTGGGAGCATGCTAATGGAATAGGATTAGGTCCATTTCAGCGTAGCCATGGCGTCGCTTTTATTGGGAATAATGGAACGCTTATCGTGGATAGAGAAAAATGGGAAGTGTTACCTGAGGTAGAAAATGAGGATGGCTCTACAAAATCTAAAGTTAAAGCTGTTGAGCAACAATTCGCACGACAAGGAGAGTCTGGACTAGACCAACATACGGCTAATTTTGTAAATGCAATAAGAGTGGGAGAAAAACTAACGTGCGATATCAATGTTGGAAGCTTGGCAGCAATTAATGCCCATATGGGTAATGTGGCATTAAAGACACGCACTAGTCTTTCTTGGGATGCTGAAGCATGGCGTTTCGAATCAAATAAGGAAGCAAATGAGCTTATGGTGCCCGAGTACAGAGCGCCCTGGGTCTATCCCAAAATAATCAGCTAGAAGATGACTTAACTTCGAGATTATTTGATTCTGCTATAAGTCAGGTTGGCGCGATATGCGTAAGACAAAGAAAGCCATTCTTAGCGTTGCGTTTTTGATGGCGACTACTTCAGTCGGCCCTGGGTTTCTAACTCAAACCGCAGTCTTTACCAATATCTACAAAATCGACATGGCTTTTCCTGTCTTTATTTCTATGTTCATCACTTTCGGTATTGTGATGAACTTATGGCGTATCGTCGGCATCTCTGGCATGCGCATTCAAGACATCGCAAACAAAGTCGCGCCGGGTATGGGCTATTTGGTGGGCATTCTTCTTGCGCTTGGCGCAGTTGCGTTCAACTTCGGCAACGTAAGTGGTGCCGCATTAGGTATGAATGTTCTAACTGGTGTAGATACTACTTGGGGCGCACTGTTTACTGGTGTAGTCGGCTCTTTACTGTTTGTGGCACACAATGCGTCAAAGCGTATTGATCAAATGGCTCGTTACCTCGGTTTATTTTTGATTATCTTGATTGCCTACGTTGCGATGACAAACCTCCCTCCAATGATGGAAACGCTTAGCGCTGCTGTGGTGCCTGCTGATTTCGGGAATTTATTATTGCCTACACTAACTATAGTTGGTGGTGCGGTGGGTGGTTACTATACTGGTGCGCAGCGCTTAGTTGATATTGGTCTACAAGGCAAAGAAAATGTATTGGCTATTAAGGCTGCAGCGTGGACTGGCATTTCCATTGCGGTCATCATTCGTATTTTGTTGTTCCTAGCGGTGTTCGGTGTAATTGCAACTGGTGCGACACTAGATAGTGCAAACCCAGCAGCAGACGCATTCCGCCAAGGAGCGGGCGATGCCGGTTACTTTATTTTTGGTTTAGTGTTGTTTGTGGCATCGATTACTTCGGTAGTCGGTAACTCGTATATGGCGGTGTCTTTAATTAAAACGCTTTTCCCAGTAGTTGCTCGCAATGAAAAAACGTGTTGCGTAGGTTTCATTATCATTACATCACTAGGTACTGTAACCATGAATATGCCCATTCTACTTTTGATGCTAGCGGGCTTGGTGAACAGTATTATTCTGCCAATTGTATTGGGTATGATGTTGGTGGCGACACGCAGAAAAAACATTGTTGGTGATTACAAACACCCAGTTTACTTAACCTTAATGGGCGTTGTTATTGTAGTGGTAATGGCAGCATCAAGTATGACTAACATTAGTAATTTTATGGTTAAGTTTATCGGTTAATTTATGGTCAATTCGCAATAAGCTTTGCTTTGAGCATTAGAAATTCTTCTTCGTTTATAATTCCCCTTTTAAAGAGGTCCTCTAATTTTATTAGTTCAGCATATAAGTCCTTTTCAGCTCTAATTTCAATTATCGTATCTGGTTCTTGTTGCAGATTTGGGTGGGTCAATTCTTCATCACCTTTTGATAGGCACATGAAGAATATTTCTGCTTTATACCAATTACCGTTTATGAATGGAGGTTCCGCTTCTTTTACGCCGATTACCTGTAGAGATTTGCTTTTTGCAGTGCAAAAATCTGTTGCCTCCTGAAAAGCTTCCGCTTTAATTGTTCCAACGCCAGAAAAACCACTTCCTGCTTGGCGAGAAACCATCCATGAATCTTCACCTATGGGTATCACCCCTGTATTAGTGGCGCATCCAAGTATGCTTAAACCCACAAAGATTAGTAGGATTATGCGTAACGGTGCGAGGATAATTTTTCTCATTGTTATAGTTTATTTTAAATTTTTTAAAATGAAAAACTATATAAGTTCATCTGCAATAGATTGAGCGTTTCATATATGAGATGAAAAAAGAAAAAAGCGTAGGAATTTTAGTATTGTATGAGTTAAATATTTCTAAGTCAGGAAGCGATAAAAACCTTGGTATTTTGAGATAGCGATATTTATACCGCCATCGCGTTACTCAGCTTTTTAATTGCATTGACCTCGAGTTGACGAATACGCTCAGCAGATATTCCATATTCCGCTGCCAGCTCATGCAATGTCATCTTGTCTTCAGTGAGCCAACGCTCTTCGAGAATTCGGCGGCTACGGTCGTCAAGAATATTCAAAGCGGCTCTCATGCGGGTAGTCGTATCTTCATTCCAGTCCGAGGCTTCAACTTGCTTGGCTGGATCTGCATCTGGGCTTGGCAAGTAGGTGGCCGGCGTAAAGTTTCGCTCGTCATCCATATCAGGAGTTGGATCGAAGATCGCATCCCGTGAATGCAGGCGCTTCTCCATTTCCGAAACTTCTTGTGGCTTAACGCCGAGATCTTTCGCAATGGCCTTGGTTTCAGCATCCGTCAACCAGGACAATGTCTTTTTCTTCTTACGAAGATTAAAAAACAACTTTCGTTGCGCTTTGGTTGTTGCGACTTTGACGATACGCCAGTTTTTCAAAACGTACTCGTGAATCTCTGCACGAATCCAGTGAACCGCAAATGAAACCAGTCGAACGCCGTATTCAGGGTCGAAGCGCTTGACGGCCTTCATCAGGCCAACATTGCCTTCTTGAATCAGGTCGTTCAGGGGCAGGCCATAACCGGTATATCCCTTGGCAATATGAATAACGAATCTGAGATGAGCCATAACCAGATCACGAGCGGCGTCGATATCCTCGTCATCGCGTAGGCGGCATGCCAGTACTTGCTCGTCTTCCCGGCTCAGCACGGATATACCGCCAACAGCCTGGATATAGCTGTCAAGGCTACCTACTGGTCCTGCCAGTGCTAGGTCGTAGTTGGATTTCAGAGCAGCGGTTGTCATGTAATGCCTCCGTTTGTAGGCGCCAATTTTAGCACTCAGGAGGTTAGAGTGCTAACAACTACTATAAGTTCCTTAGTAAATTAGGTTATATTATGATATAAATCATATACTTAAGTGTATTTAAGAATTGTATTATATTCAGTTATCGAGGCTCAATTCGCCGCATATGTCGCGCTGCCGTCACCCAGGAGGCGAAAAGGCCAAGAAATACGGCTATGCCGATGATCGCTGAACTCTCGGTAATTGTGAGCGATGCTACAGTGATCTTGCCCTGATACAGACCGGCGAGTCGGCTGACAGGCTCTCTTAGCAAGTAAAGCCCATATTGAACCAAGAGTAGCGCAAAGGCACCGCCTAGCAGGCCGTACCAGAACCCGGTCCACAAGAAGGGTCGACGAACAAATGCGTTGCTCGCGCCGATGAGCTTTGTGACCTCAATTTCTTCACGCCGATTTTCAATATCGAGACGAATGATATTACCGATAATCACGACGATGGCGATACCAAGCAAGACAACACCAATTGAGATGGCCTGCCTGACAATGTCGAGAATGGCATGGAATCGTTGCACCCACTCAGTATCAACCTGAACCAGTTCCGTTTCGGGCAGGTTTCTGATTTCTTCTTGAAGGAGGGTCAGCGAAGCACCGGTATTACCCGAGCTTGGCCGTATGACAAGGGCGTGCGGTAAGGGGTTCTCGCTAAGTTGATTGAGTGCCTTACCGAAGCCTGACTGTTTTTTGAACTCGAGCAGTGCCTCATCAGCCGTTATGAGGCCGACCGATTCGATATCTGCACGTTGCCTTATCAAATTAGCCAGATCTTCAGCATCGCTTACCGTAAGGTCTTTTTTTAAGTACATCGAGAAATCGAGCGCATTGCTCCAGCTATTACTAACCGATTGCATATTTTTTACAATGACATTAATCGCAGCCGGCAGCGCTAACGTAACTCCGATAACTAGGATGATCATAAGGCTGGCGAATGGCTGCCGGGACAATCGTCCAAGTGCGCCTAACGAAGTGCTCGTATGCCTCGCCAACCAAATACTAAAGACACTCGAGGAGCGAACAGGAGCGATAGCATCTGCATTTCTCGTTATTGCCATGGATCGGCTTCCTGCTGCAATTTACCGTCTTCCAACGCAATTCGCCGGCATCCAAGACTATCAATCAACGTAATGTCATGACTGGCGATTAGAAGAGTTACACCCACTTCGTTGAAACGACGAAAAATTCGCATGACTTCAAGCGATAGATCGGGGTCGAGGTTTCCAGTCGGTTCATCGGCAATCAACAACTTCGGTCTCGTAATGATCGCCCGGGCGATACCGACGCGCTGCTGCTCTCCTGCAGATAGGGTCGCCGGCCGCTGTTTTTCCTTATGCAGCAAACCCACCTGGTCAAGGGCGGCCCTGACTCGACGGCCTGCGTCGCGGTAACTGACTCCCGCGATGATCAGGGGTAACGCGACATTGTCAAAGACCGGGCGATCATAAAGCAGCTTATGGTCCTGAAAAACCATGCCAATCTGTCGCCTGTATGCTGGAATTTTTCGACGTTTAACCCGCCGTGTGTTCTGATTATCGACGATAATCTGACCATCGCTTGGTCGCTCAATTAGAGCGATCAGGCGAAGCAAAGTACTCTTACCCGCGCCCGAATGACCGGTAACGAAAACCATTTCGCCCTTGTCTATAGACAGGCTTAGGCCCGATATCGCTTCCTGCCCACCAGGGAATCGTTTTGTAACGTTATTAAGTTGAATCATTTTAACTACTAGCCTTCGTCGCCGGACGTGAGTAACGCGTTAACGAACTCTTCGGCTCGAAACGGCTGCATGTCTTCTATGTCTTCACCGATTCCGATGAAGCGAACGGCCACCGACAATTGGTTCGCTATGGCAAGCAGAATGCCACCCTTCGCGCTGCCATCCAACTTCGTTACCGTAATACCAGTAAGCCCCAATGCTTCGTGAAACTTTTCGGCCTGAACTAACGCGTTCTGACCTTGGCTGGCATCGAGCACCAGCATGATCTCATGAGGTGCTGTTTCGTCGTGGCGAGCAACGACCCGCTTCATTTTGACGAGTTCATCCATCAGGCCAGTTTGATTCTGGAGTCGGCCGGCTGTGTCAACGAGCAAGACGTTAATACTACGTGCTTTGGCGGCCTGCCATGCGTCGAAGACCACTGCAGCTGGGTCGGCGCCGGACTGTTGTGCAACAACCGCTACGCCATTCCTCTCTCCCCAAACCTGAAGCTGCTCTACTGCGGCAGCGCGAAAGGTATCACCAGCAGCCAGCATGACCGAATAGCCATCATTTTTGAGATGCTGCGCGAGCTTTCCTATTGTTGTTGTTTTTCCAGCGCCGTTGACGCCAACCATAAAGATGACAAATGGATTTTCTGATGCCTCGATGGTGAGAGGTCTTTCCACGCTACCGAGAATGCGCAGCAGCGATCGCTTGAGGCCAGCTTTAAGTGCATCGAGGTTCTTGAGTTCATTTCGTAGAAGACTCTTTCTGAGGTCTTCAATAATTAATTCGGTAGTCTCGACGCCAACATCCGCCATGACCAGCAGTGACTCGAGATTTTCAAGCATGCCTTCACCAATTTCGCCACCCGGGACCAGGTTCGCGAGATCATACGTCAGCCAATTTTTGCCCTTATTGATGCGTGCGCGGAGCCGCTTAATGAAACCCTCGCGCTTTTTGGGCTTTTCTTTTTTTCGGAACATCGCTATACCTTCTTCTGAAGGACTAATTAATCGAGTATGAACCTTGACTAGCCGCAAAACCGCAGACAAGAAAAAATCCCAGACGGGACAGCTGCGCATTGTAGCCGGAAACTGGCGCAGTCGCCTTTTGCAAATTGCCGACGTTCCTGGATTGCAGCCGACTTCGATACGAATCAGAGAGACTCTATTCAACTGGTTAGCGCCGCGAATTCATGGTGCGAAGTGTTTGGACCTGTGTGCGGGGACCGGGGCACTGGGACTTGAGGCTCTGTCACGAGGTGCGTCGCGAGTTGTATTTGTTGAACGCTCGGCGGTCGCCGCCAAATATTTGGATTTGAATATTGCGTCATTGGGGGCATCGGGTACTGAAATTCACAACGTCGATGCGGCGAAATACCTACAAGAGTCACCGGTAGAAGCGTTTGATGTGATTTTCCTCGACCCGCCTTTTGCTGATGATCTCTACGACGAATTGTGTAGACTGTTGGCCACAGAGGGTTGGTTAGCGACAGATGCTAGGGTCTATATTGAAATGGATGGTAACCAACCAGAAGTGCGCATGCCGGAAAACTGGCGCGTATTAAAAAACAAAACAGCTGGAAAAGTCCGCTATTTAATGGCGGCAGTTAGCGATTGAGAGGTCTCCAAGTATGACAGTATCCGCCATGTATCCAGGGACATTCGACCCCATCACTCTGGGACACGAAGACTTTGTCCGACGCGCAGCGAAACTATATGACAAGGTCGTTGTGGCAGTCGCCGCCGATACTGGAAGAAAGACCACCATGTTTTCTTTCAGCGAACGGATTGCGCTTGCGCAGGAAGCGCTTGCCGACATCGCTAATGTAGAGGTCAAGGGGTACGAAGGACTCACGATCAACTTTGCTCATGAGCATGGCTTAGCGGTGATAGTTCGAGGCCTGCGTGCAGCCTCGGATTTCGAGTATGAATTTCAGCTGGCGAGCATGAATCGGCACCTCACGCAGGATGTCGAGACTGCCTTCTTGACGCCGACAGACAAGTACACCTTTATTTCGTCAACGCTAGTTCGAGAGGTCGCGACCCTGGGCGGTGATATTACTGAGTTTGTTTCATCCAAAGTGAAGGATGCTCTACTCAAGAAGGTTGGTCGTGGCTAATTAGGTTTGGCACTGCTTGCAGTAGAACGTTGAACGCTGTCCCTGGACAATAGAGCCGATCATTGAGTTGCAGTAGTGGCAGTGTTCGCCATCTCTGCCGTAAACTTCGAGTTGCTGAGCAAAATATCCAGGCTCTCCGTCGCCACTGTAAAAATCTCTTAGCGTCGTCCCACCAGCCTGGATGGCCTTTCCAAGAACATCTTTTATGACCGCAGCCAGTTTTTGGTATCGTGAGAGAGATACCCTGCCCGCGGCGCGCTTCGGGTTGATGCCCGCAAGGAACAGTGACTCGCTTGCGTAGATGTTACCGACGCCGACAACAATCTTTGCATTCATTATAAACTGCTTGATGCTAACACTGCGGCCGCGAGATCGTGTCCACAAATAGTCTCCGTCAAAATAATTATCTAGCGGTTCTGGCCCTAGGGATTTTAGTAATTTGTGCTGCAATGCTTGCTTGGACCAATGCAATGAACCGAAGCGGCGCGGGTCGCGAAATCGCAAGATTTTGCCCGAGTCAAAAGTAATGTCTACGTGATCATGTACTCTGGCAGGAGTGTCGCGATCGACAATGAATACACTGCCGGACATTCCCAGATGTAAGATCGCCGAGCCGTTTTCGGTATTTATCAGCAGATATTTTGCACGGCGTGTGACCGAAGCAATTGTCTGGCCAGGTAGGTTGCGATCAACAGCACGAGAAACTGGCCATCGAAGACTACGATTTCGGATCAAGACCCGAGAAACTCGTGTGTCGATTATGTGCGGCTCTATTCCTCGTCGGCTAGTTTCAACTTCGGGTAATTCGGGCATATCTTATTGTGGCTTCGTTTCTGCAGAACACAAGTCGGAAACGAAAAAGGCCCGGCAATGCGGAGCCTTTCACTAGCTATTCATAGGCAGAATGGCTATTTAATTTTGGCTTCTTTGTAAATAACATGCTGCCGAATGGTCGGATCATATTTCTTGGTCTCCATCTTTTCAGGATGCAGACGCTTATTCTTAGTCACTGTGTAGTAGTGGCCTGAACCTGCACTGGAAACGAGTTTGATTTTATCACGCATAGCTAAATTCTCCGGCGACTAAATACGCAAACCATCGGCACGTAGGTCAGCGAGAACTTTCTCAATACCGTGCTTGTCGATGTTGCGAAGGCCCTTATGCGAGATGCGAAGGCGCACGAAACGCTTCTCGGATTCGACCCAAAAACGCTTGCTTTGTAGGTTTGGTAGAAAGCGACGACGAGTTTTATTGTGTGCGTGAGAAACGTTATTGCCCGATTGCGGCCGCTTCCCCGTCACTTGGCATACCTTGGACATGGGTAAGTCTCTGATTTTACTAATAGTTGCCCATGGTAGACGGGCAAGGAGCTGGACTTTATACCAGTGACATCGGCGCAATACAAGGGCTCATTGGGACCTTTGATGCCGCGGTGTCAAAGCAGCCCTCGACTGGCCAGAGGCGTTGTTCTGCCCTCGCCGATGATTAAATGGTCTGGCAGTCTGATATCGACCAGCTCCAGAGCGAATTTCAGGCGCTTGGTGATGCGCTTGTCGGCCTAGTTTTCCACCCGCCGCACCGGATGGATAATTGTGTGCCATTTTTCAATCTCTGAATAGCGGAAATCCGATTCTAATATAAAAGTATGTAACCTACTGCACGTCAACAAAGCCCTTTCGACTGGTAATTACTGATGTCTACGGGCTAAGCTTGCCTCATGAATGTTGTTCTCGGAATTACGGGCGGGATAGCCGCGTATAAAGCACCGGATCTTGTCCGGCGCTTGCGCGAGCGCGGCGCCGAGGTTCAGATAGTAATGACATCTTCCGCAGAGGAATTTGTTACTAGGACTGCATTACAGGCTGTGTCGGGAAAGCCCATTCGCTCCAATCTCTGGGATAAAGAGGCTGAAGCGGCGATGAGTCACATTGAGCTTGCTCGCTGGGCTGATATGGTCTTAATAGCACCCGCGACCGCCGAGGTTATGGCCCGCATCGTCAGTGGAGGCGCTCCCGACCTACTGACAACGATATGCCTCGCGACAGAAGCGCCGATCGCTCTGGCCCCCGCGATGAACCATGTGATGTGGAGTAATCCGGCAACTCAGTCGAATCGTGAGGTGTTGGAGGAGCGGGGAATTCACATAATTGGGCCGGAAGTGGGCTCACAGGCATGTGGAGAAACAGGCGCAGGCCGTATGTTGAAGACTGATCTGATTGCGGCGACTGTATTCAACCTGACAGGCGGCAAGGGCGAGGGACTGCTTGAGGGCCGCACTGTTGTAGTAACTGCAGGCCCAACACGAGAAGCGATTGATCCTGTTCGCTACATTACGAATCGAAGTTCGGGAAAGATGGGCTATGCGATAGCTAGCGCGGCTGCGGCGCAAGGTGCTTCTGTGATTCTGGTCAGCGGGCCGGTAAATGTTTCTGAACCCCCAGGCATCGATATGGTGAACGTAGAGTCCGCAGAAGAAATGTATGCGGCGACCCATGAGGCGATTAGTGATGCGGACATATTCATCGCTGCGGCCGCGGTAGCCGACTATAGGCCTACCGATATTTTGCAGCAGAAAATCAAAAAGAATAACGAAGGGATGAGTCTTGAGTTAGTCCGATGTCCGGACATTCTTGCATCGGTCGCAGCGCTGGATGCACCGCCTTTCACTGTGGGCTTTGCGGCAGAGACTGAAAATGTCATCAGGTATGCGCGCAGTAAACTGGAAAAAAAGAAGCTCGACATGATTGTTGCCAATCGTGTTGGACGAGACTGTGGGTTTGATTACGATGAAAACACAGCAAACGCACTTTGGTGTGACGGCGAAAAAGCTTTCCCGAAGTCATCGAAGGTTGATTTGGCCCGTAAGTTGATTGAGCTAGTGGCTGAGCACTTCTATGCTGTAAGTGCATCCGAGACACAGCCTAAACTTACTATCATCTCGAACAACGACTGAAGGATACCTCCTCCATTGCGATCTGTAGAACTGAAGATTCTTGACCCGCGGGTAGGCGATTCCATTGCTTTACCTCACTATGCTACGGATGGATCTGCTGGCATGGACATGCGCGCCTGCATTGATGAGCCACTGACTGTCGCTCCAGATGAAACGGTGCTGATACCAACGGGCTTAGCTATTCATGTCAGTGATCCGGGGCTTGCCGCGGTGTTGTTGCCGAGATCGGGCTTGGGGCACAAACACGGCTTAGTACTTGGAAATCTGACGGGGTTAATTGATTCGGATTACCAGGGGCAGGTATTCATATCGTGCTGGAATCGAAGCTCCATGAGCTATGAAGTGCAGCCCGCAGAGAGGATTGCACAAATGGTTTTCGTACCTGTTGAGCAGGTTGAACTAAGAGTGGTCGAGCAGTTTAATGCCAGCGAAAGAGGTTCTGGCGGTTTTGGACACTCGGGT
>JABIQN010000088.1 GCA_018699395.1 Gammaproteobacteria bacterium | reverse complement strand
GGTAGGTGCTTCATTTATTGGCGACAGAGGCTTTTTTAGTGCTTCGATAAGTGGCTTCGATAGTGAATATGGTATTCCAGGGCATCATCATCATGAAGAGGAAGAGGAAGAGGAAGATCATGACGAAGAGGAAGAAGTAGTAAGGCTTGACGTTCAGAAGAGGCGGATTGATGTAAAAGGAGAATATAATTTAGACGGAAAATTTATCAGTGATATTCACTATCGAGCTGCAATAAATGACTACACGCACACCGAATTCGAAGGTGCGGAAACTGGAACGGTTTTCGAGGTTAAGGGTTCGGATAACCGGCTTGAACTGCGTCATGTCCCCTGGGGTAACTTTGCAGGTTCCATCGGCATCCAATACAAGCAAGTCGACTTCTCCGCCATCGGTGAAGAGGCCTTTGTCCCTGAAACAGATACATCACAATTCAGCCTGTTCGCTTTCGAGGAACTGCGGCCGAATGATAGTTGGATCCTTCAGGCTAGCGCCCGTATCGAGAGTCAGAAGATTACGGGTGCAACGTTGAGTCAGCAATACAGCGATAGTGCTTTTGGTGCTTCTGTCGGCGCAATCTGGCGCCCGATTGAGGATATCCGCATATCCGCGAATCTCGCATTCACTGAGCGTCACCCGACAGTGACTGAGCTTTATGCGAATGGCCCGCATCTTGCTGTGCAACGATATGAACGGGGATCAACGGTACTCGGCAATGGATTACTCGAGCTCGAGGAATCCACCAATCTCGATTTGACCGTTCATGGCGATACAGGGGGACTTGAATGGTCAATCACAGGGTTCATCAATAGTGTGGAAAACTACATTAATTTGCAGCCAACGGCGGTCGAAATAGATCATATGACCGTATATGACTACGGCCAGAGCGATGTCAAATTCTATGGCATCGAAGCACAAGCACAGTTCGAGCTGTGGGATCGTGATGATAGTCACCTCCATCTGGGTGTATTTACGGATTTCGTTCATGCCGAACAGAATGCATCAGGTGCTTACATATCAAGGATGCCGCCATCGCGGGTTGGCCTTGAGCTGCATGGTGGCTGGAATCAGTTCGATGTCAGTCTCGATGCGACCTTTGCTGCGGATCAAAATAAAATCACAACGTATGAGTTGCCGACAGAGGGGTATACGCTCTTAAACCTAAACGTAAACTATGCATTTGATGATCCTGATCTTTATTTATTCGTCCGTGGCTCGAACCTGCTGGATGAGGAGATTCGTCAGCATACCTCACCGCTGAAGGACCTCATTCCACTGCCTGGTCGTTCGCTACACGTTGGGCTACGCTACGAATTCTGATTACTGCCTTACAAGTTTGTTATTGCGAGGTCATTTCAAGCAAATATGCAACTTGGTTGCCGAGATCGGTATCATCCGGTCTCGGCTTTTGCTTTTTTCCGATTTAGTGCCTTTATATCGATTGTGATTACAGTCGAGAACATATAATCATTTGCACTCGCCAGATCAGCCAACTAAAGTGGCGAAAAGCGCGCATTGCGGCAAATCCGTGAACTGTACGGCTCGGGCTTGTTCAGAGCTAGCAATCGCACTCATTCACTTTGGCGGACTTTGACCACTTGATCGCAACGAGATATTTTAGATACAGCATCATTTTAATCGTCGCTTTTGCTGCTGGATGTGCATCCAATGTCACAGTCGAAGGTCCATCAATTCCGCGACCTCACTTCGACAAGCTACCTCTAATTGTGGCGCTTCGCCTACCTGCTGAATTCCAAGACTTCGTGCACGAAGAAAACGTATTGGGACGGGAGTCCTGGACCATCAGACTTGGCTCCTCCAATGCCAAATTTTTTACGCAGCTGTTCGGATATATGTTCGATAACGTCATTGTGCTCGGCCCGGATGACGATATGCTCGACTATACTTTCGACGCGCTCGTTGAGCCCAAGATCGAGGGGTTTGAGTTTTCCGTCCCGAATCAGAGTAAAACAGATGCGTTCACCGTGTGGGTTCGATATCGCATGCAAGTGTTTGACAGTGTGGGTACCAGCGCCTCAACGTGGACTGTAAGCGCGTACGGGAAAAGCCAAACAGAAGGCTTGAGTGGCGAGAAAGCATTGCAGCGCGCAGCGGTTCTAGCGATGAGAGACGCCGCCGCATTGATATTATTACAGATGGACAAAGCGACCAACATCGGGGTACTCGCGGACGGACCTATTAATACTGGCAAACCTGACTCAGGTGAAGCAAGCGATGGGAAGTCGATTAACGATGAGCCTACAGTATTCGATATCTTTACTATCGGAGGTATCGATGAAGTTACGAATTAGTTGCATCACAGTAATCGTTGCTATCATAACGAGTGGCTGCGTGACAGCGGCCATAGAGAACGCACGAGTAGAAGCGACTGGCTTACTCGAGGGAGAGGCTATTGTTGTCATGGCGAAGAGCTATCACCAGGGAAACGAAACGGAAGCCGACTACATTCAATGTGTTGAAACAGCACTAGGGTATGGCGCGAATGCCCTCAATGTAGTCCCTGCCCAGCAATTCATTGACAAACTATTTCCATGGTTTGAACCGCGAACAGCACCCAGCAATACGAAGGGTCTTATGCAATTTATGGAAAAACTGGGAGTATCCAAGGCCATCGAATTGATGGGAGTGCGATACATCGTCTGGATCGATGGCGACACTGAACGAGTCACGCAGGGCGGTAGTCTCTCTTGCGCCGCTGGGCCTGGCGGTGGCGGTTGCTTTGGCTTCGCTTGGTGGCAGGATGACGCGGATTACGAAGCATCAATCTGGGATTTAGATCAATCAGAATCAGTTGGGACCGTCACAGCGGACTACAGTGGTACCTCTTTCTTACCGGCGTTGGTTATTCCTATTCCGCTAATTGCCAGAACACAGGCCAGAGCGTGCGGTGGTCTGGCTAAGCAACTTAAGACCTTCATTATTGGCGGTGAGCAAGTTTAGGTTGCAAACCTTCTTATTCAAGAATAAATCCCAGACAATCTTGACGTCCTACCTGAGGTACGCAAGGATAGCGGTCTTAATAGCCCTCAACTTTCGACGTCCTCGGTTAATATGAACACCCTAAAACCCAGCAGAACACTCCGGCAACTCGCCACCAAAGAAATCGCTTTGATAAGCGGCTTCCTCTTCCTCGGCTTGCTGGTTTTACCGATAGTGATTTATTCTGTTGGCGAGTCAGTATTCGGCGATTATGCCGGCCACGGCTATGGCGATTTCTTTGGCTCACTCAGTGAGAAGGTTCGTAACGGCAATCATATAGCGTGGTTTTTAATTTTGTCGCCCTATATTGGCTGGCAAGTTCTAAGGCTTTCGCTATACTTGTGGAAATTTGCTGGCCTTCGAAATCAAAAATAATTCAATAATTCTCAGCCTTTACCGCGACCGAAATGGAGAAAATATTGAGAATACTTGATCGACGCGGAATGCGCATGCTGGCAATTTTACTGCTTGCGGTGCTGTCGCTTCCTGCCCTCAGTAACAACGAGGGAGCTCTGGACGATGACACTTCGACCGTCAAGGACGGTCAGTTTCTCTTTCCTGAGAAAAGACATGAAGCGATTGGTGAACTGGTAGCTCAGTTTATCCAGAGGTCTCACTATAATGAGGTAATGGTAGATGACGATCTATCGTCAAAGGCCCTCGACTTTTATATCGAAAATCTGGACCGAAATCGTGTGTATTTTCTGGCTAGCGACATCGAGTATTTTGAACGCTACCGCTATCAACTGGACGACATCGTCAAGAGTAAACCACTCGATCCTGTTTATAAAATGTTTGAGGTATACCGGACGCGAGTTCGCGAGCGGCTGCATTTTGCCCTCACCCAGCTCGACAGCGAACCTAATACTTCCTCCGATGAAGAATACATATTCGACCGATCGGAGGCGCCTTGGGCGGCTGATCCTCTCGAACTTGACGAAATCTGGCGGCAACGCGTCGTCAACGACACACTGTCACTTGCGCTTGAGGACGAGCCTTGGGAGAAAAATCAAGAAATCCTGTCGAAACGTTATAAAGGTTTCATTAAGCGCTTAGGCCAAGTCAAAAATGACGATGTATTCGAACGCTTCATGAACATGTTCGCGCATGCCGTTGATCCACATTCCAGCTACTTGTCACCGCGCAGCGCCGATGAATATCAAATCGCTATGAGTTTATCGTATGTTGGCATCGGCGCAACGCTACAGACAGAAGACGATTTTGTTCGCATCGTTAATATCATCCGAGGTGGTCCAGCCGACTTTGATGGCACGCTGAAGCGGGATGACCGAATCACTGCGGTATCTCAAGGGCTCGAGGGAGAATTCATTGACGTAATCGGTTGGAGGCTGGACGATGTTGTCGATCTCATTCGCGGACCGAAGGAATCCGTCGTACGACTGCAAGTCATCCCTGCAAACGCTATTCCAGGTAGCCCCAAAGAAATTATTGAGTTAACGCGAGGAGCAGTAAAGCTCGAAGAACAAGCCGCGAAGAGCGAAATTATTAAGGTGCCAAGAGGTGGCCGTGACTGGTCGATCGGGGTTATTGAGGTGCCTGGCTTTTATCGCGATTATTCCGCGTTAAGCAGAGGTGATTCAGATTTTACCAGCGTCACCACGGACGTCAAACGACTCATCGATGAACTTGAAGAACAAGGAATCGATGGTTTGGTTGTCGATATGCGCGGCAATGGTGGTGGCCATTTGACCGAAGCGACGGCATTGTCCGGATTATTCATCGATAACGGTCCCATCGTCCAATTCAGAAAATCGATAAACGTCCGCCGCAGCCCACCACAGAGGCTTGATGATCCAGATCCCGTTTCAAGGGTTTCTTACAATGGCCCTTTGGCTGTTCTTGTCGATCGATTTAGTGCATCGGCATCTGAGATTTTTGCCGGGGCAATTCAGGACTATGCTCGCGGCATAATCATCGGGCAGCAAACTTTTGGCAAGGGTACTGTCCAAAACCTCTACTCACTTGATCAATATTTTCGCAATGCAGACGAAAAGGGTTTTGGACAACTAACCCTCACCATCGGTAAGTACTATCGCGTGACAGGTGCCAGCACGCAGCACCGTGGAGTCCATCCCGACATCGAATTGCCGTCAAACATTGATACGAATATCGTGGGTGAAAGCGCACGCAAGAATGCACTTCCGTGGGACACTATCGACACGACTCGATTTAGTGCCGGTGTATCTCTTGGCGGCACGATCGAGTCCTTGACCGCTAATCATATGGAGCGCTCTAAGGCTGATCCTAACTTCCAGTACCAGATGAATCGAATTCAAGCCGGCAAACGAATCCGAAGTCTAAAGACCGTTTCACTGAATATTAACAAGCGGCGCGCCGCCCGTACGGCCGAACTGGCCAATACCTTACAACGTGAAAATGAAAGGCGAGTTGCACTGAACTTGGAGCCACTCGAAAGTCTTGATGATGTTGCCGAGGACGAAATTCCGGACGTTCAACTTGAGCAGGCGGCAAAAATCGTCACGGATATGGCAGAAATTCGAGAGGTCGACATGCAGCAGCAAACAGCACAAATTTCACCTTAATCCTCGCGATTTTCTCAT
>JABIQN010000087.1 GCA_018699395.1 Gammaproteobacteria bacterium | reverse complement strand
ATAATACCCTACTAATGCAGTTTTCCAATGATCTCGTGCACAGGACAAGTACCGCGATCTAACGCATAGTCATCCTGAACGTGCAGAATCAGGTAAGCCTCATAAGCTCCAGATAATTGATGTCCAATCTCCACATTCGGACAAGGTCAGCAAGGGTGGGCGTTGTCGTCTTTGTTGATGTGCACCAGAAAGCTGGTCGCCGCGTGTAGCATATCCGCGCCAATGCGAGTGATGGAGAAGAAGTTGTGACGATCAAGAGGCATCGTGGTTACAATGCCGGACCTCATGAATGCACTAACAATAAAAAACCTCCAAAAGACCTACGATAACGGCAATCAAGCCCTCAAAGGCATAGATCTGAATGTCGAGGCCGGCGATTTCTATGCGTTGCTGGGGCCCAATGGCGCGGGAAAGACCACGGTGATCGGTATCATTAGTTCGTTGGTTAATAAGTCAGGCGGTGAGGTGGAGATATTTGGCCACAATATCGACAGTGACTTCGAAGCTGCCAAGTCTTGTCTTGGATTGGTACCACAGGAAATTAATCTCAATCTATGGGAGACCGTCGGTAACATCGTCACCAATCAGGCAGGTTACTATGGAATCGGTGGCAAAGTTGCGCGTCAACGGGCCGAAAAATACCTGCGTGCACTGCGCCTGTGGGATCGACGCGATGACATTGCGCGAAACTTATCGGGCGGCATGAAGCGCAGGCTGATGATTGCGCGAGCGCTCGTGCATGAGCCACGCTTGCTTATACTTGATGAGCCGACCGCTGGAGTCGACATCGAAATTCGGCGCTCTATGTGGAAGTACCTGCAGGAAATCAATGAGGCGGGTACCACGATCATACTGACAACACATTATCTGGAAGAGGCGGAAACACTTTGTCGTCATATTGCCATTATCGATGAAGGCAAAATCATCGAGGATGCGAAAATGAGTACGGTCTTGCGAAAGCTGCAGCGAGAAGTATTGATTCTCAGTCTGGCAAGTGATCTGAAGCAAGTACCGCTACTCGAAGGCTTCAAGGCCAAACTGCGTAACGATTGTGAGCTTGAAGTTGAAAAAGGCCCTGATCGCAATATTAATGACTTGTTTGAGCAACTCAATGCAAGCGGTATCAAGGTAGTGAGTATGCGAAATAAGGCAAATCGCCTTGAAGAGCTGTTCCTGCGTTTGGTGGACAACAAGCACGAATCGGCGGGTGATATATGAATATTCAACTGAATCTGGTTGCGGTGCGTACGGTTATTCGAAAGGAAATGAGCCGAGTACTCCGAATCTGGATACAGACAATTGTACCGCCGGCCATCACCATGACCCTGTATTTCATTATTTTTGGCAATCTGATCGGGCGACGTATTGGCACCATGGACGGCTTCGATTACATGCAATACATCGCTCCGGGCCTGATTATAATGTCAGTGATCACCAATTCCTATGGCAACGTTGTTTCCTCGTTCTTCGGTGCGAAATACAGCGGGCACATTGAAGAAATGCTTGTGTCACCTATGTCGAATGCAAGCATTATTATTGGCCATGTTTCAGGTGGCGTACTCCGCGGCATGCTAGTCGGCACGCTGGTTACCGTAATCGCGTTGTTTTTTACGCGCCTTGAAGTCGCGCATCCATTCATCATGGCATCAGTTGTCCTGCTGTCATCGATTGTCTTCTCGCTGGCCGGATTTATAAACGCAGTATTCGCTAAGAAATTCGATGACATTTCAATCGTGCCAACATTCGTGTTAACACCGCTTACGTATCTCGGCGGTGTGTTCTATTCGATATCCATGCTGCCGGAGTTTTGGCAGGGTGTTTCGAAAGCGAATCCGATACTTTACATGGTCAATGCTTTCCGATACGGAATCCTAGGCACCTCGGACATAAGCATTACATACGCCTACGCAATACTAGTTGGATTCGTGATCCTCTTGTTTTCGGCAAGTTTCTTTTTGATGAAAAAGGGTGTGGGGATTCGCGAATAAAATGTGTGGGCGTTTCGCTTTTTATTCCCCCAGTGAAGCGACAACGGCGTTATTTGGTGTTGATGGTTCGCTCGAAGTCGAACCGCGCTACAACATCGCACCAACTCAATACGTAGCTGCAGTCCGAGGCGGCAACCAACAACAGCGCGAACTCACGATGTTACGTTGGGGGCTGATACCGTCCTGGGCGAAAGATCCTGCAATCGGCAATCGCATGATTAACGCTCGCGCGGAGACGGTGGCAGAAAAACCGTCTTTTCGTTCCGCATTCAGGCATCGTCGCTGCGTCGTGCTCGCTGATGGCTTCTACGAATGGCATAAAAAGGGCGACACAAAAACACCGTATTTCATATCTCTAGCGAGTCGCGAACCCTTTGCATTGGCTGGACTTTGGGAGCGTTGGAAAGATAGCGAGAGCGGCGAGGTGGTGCAAACAATGGCACTATTAACCATTGCCGCGAATGAGTTTATGCTGCCGTTGCATCATCGAATGCCAGTCATCCTTCGTGCTGATACTGCCAGCGACTGGTTGTCTGGAGAAGCTGACTATCTCGAAAATGCAGCCCAGAGAACGCCGAAATTATGTGCTTGGCCGGTAAGCCGTCAGATGAACAACGCGCGGAATCAGGGAAAGGATTTAATCAACCCTGCTGATGAAATTATCATCTGATATCGCGGGGCGGATCGATACGACTAATGTCCCGGGCCCGCCATGAACACCAAGCCCGGCTCCTAATTCACAAATCTTCAATGCATTGATCGATACGATGTTATTTCGGAGCTCCTTGGCCAATTCTTCCGCGTCTTCCGGGCAAATCGCGTGTCCGATACCGACCTGTACAGTCTCGCCATCTTTGCAGTGAGAGCCGATAAATTTGGCGTACTGGCTAATTCGATTGCGGCGCCCGAGAAGGAATTTCGCCAATCCGATACCTCCGTTTGTTTTGACGTAAATTATTGGCGTTACTCGCATCAAGTCAGCTATTAATTTAACCCATTGCGGCAGGCGGCCACCACGAACGGCATAGCGTAGGTCGCATAGCAGCCCGAAAGTCTTCGTTCGTGGGACTTCTCGTTCAAGAATTTTTAACGTTTCACCAATACTGATTCCCGCCGCCGCGCACTCGGCAGCCAGAACCGTCAACTGCCCTTGCCCTATCGATACGTTTAATGAATCAACAACGTGAATACGCCCTGGGGCTTCGCTACGCTTCGCTGCTAACCGTGCTCCTTCATATGTTCCGCTGGCGCGAGAGGTGAGCGTGACCGAAAGAACATCCTTAAAATGGCTGGCTAGGAACTGAAACTGTCGTCGGAAATCACCGGGGGAGGGCTGTGACGTCGTCGGGTGATGAGAGTTACTTTCGAGCTCCGCATAAAACTCAGCTGCTGAGATACTTACCTTGTCGAGATAACCCCGGTCGCCGAATTGAATTCTGCAGGGGACCATATGTATGTCGAGCCGCTCCATGTCTTCGTCGCTGATGTCGGCACCCGAATCCGTGATGACAGCGAAGCTATCGGAGGAGCCATGCGTTGCGTTTTTTTGTCGATACATGTCATCAGCCTTTTCTCCGCTAAGCTCACCAAACTGTCTGGCGACTTCGAAGACAGCATCCGGATTGTCGGCATGAATATGAATCTTTGCCTTGCGCTTACTGCCCGCCAGAACCACCGAGTCGCCGAGGCTAGCAAGAGATTCTCGTAGCTTTCGCCGATCGATTTCGCTTGCAGTTACCAGACATTCTGTGCAGAAGCGGAATTGCGATGAGTTATCTGCAGTGGAGAACTCGACTGGCGCTTCGATCTCATCCAACAGAGATATTGCTGGCATTGGTTCAATTATTCCATCCCGAAGATAGTCCGACATACCGCCAACGAGCAGCGCAAAGCCTTTCGCACCAGCATCGACAACGCCCGCCTTTCTGAGAACATTAAGTTGTTTAGGCGTGTCGACAAGTGCCTGATCGACCTTAATTTGGGCCTTGCTGATAACGTCCGCGAACTCGACTTCTGAATTCTCTGACGCGAGCTGGGTGACGCTTTCAGCGAAAGCCTGCATGACCGACAACACGGTACCATCGCGTGGCTTTGACAGTGCGTCATGAGCGTATTCGGAGCCCAAATTGACGGCTTTTCCGAAGGTGTATGCAGTGAAGTGGGTCAACTCACCTGCAGAATCACTAAAACCCTGAAAAAACTGAGCGAAGATTGCTCCAGAGTTACCACGCGCGCCGTCGAGCAGTGCGTCCGCCAATGACGCGAGCATCGGACCGAGGTGCTTTTCCTCACTGTTGTCAATAACAGCCAAGGCAGAGCCCAGCGAGAGACTGAGATTGGTTCCGGTATCGCTGTCTGCTACTGGAAAAACATTGATGTGGTTCAGGTGCTCCTGTTGAGCAATAACACAGCGAAAACCTGAAACCAGGGCATTGGCCAGTTCATCACCGTCGATATGCGAGTACTGGCCGCTATTCACGTGATAGCAGGAACAGTTGGCCCTCATGCTCGAGCACGACACCATCGGGCGTAATTTCTGAGACGACGGGCCCTTCATCGAGCCGCGAGCCTTCCCGCAGTTTCGCCATGTTTACGAACACAAACCGACCTACGGGGTCGTCACTGTAGACATGAATATCGAGATGTAGCTCTGGGATATCGCTAGTGCCATTTGCACGGACTTCATGAATTGATGGATATAGTTCGGATAACGGAATTGACGCAGGGTCTTGCGAAATCAGAATTGGTTTGATCATCCTGGACTGCGCATTGGATTTCTCGGACACCTGAATATCCTGCTGTGGATTCGGGCGATTCTGCTTCGCGGTTGCAACTTGCTCGGCAAAGCTGGGCAATCTGGTAGATTGGTCTTCGAGCAATGCGATCACGGATTCCGTGGTGGACACTTCAGCTACCATCTGCGTCGAATCGGGCCTCTGTAGTAAGCCAATTAGAACAACGAGGTTGATGGCTAACAAGGCACCAATAATCCACAACCAGCGCGGCACTGCCACACTAACTTTACTTGTTGGCACGCCAGTGAATTCGGCAGAGCCTTGCTGTTGGCGATCAGTCTCCGACTTTTTTAGTGCATCCAGAATAAATGACATTCGCTAGTCCTGCATGAGTCGAGAAGTTGTTAGTCGCGGGGAATCACTCGAGCCCAGTAGTGAATTAATGATGATTAAGGTCTGTTGACCGACGAGACCGTCAACATTTAGACGGTTGTCTCGCTGAAATTCCCTTACGATGTTCTGCAAATTGGTGTCATAGGATCCATTATTAACGTCGGCGCTTGCATAGCTGTCATCAATTGTCGCCAAGCTTTGTCGAAGCCAAACAACATCTGGACCAAATGATCTCGACGAGAGCGAGATCGCGACGCCACTCGGTGGTCGCCATAACATCATGAAATCACCGAACCAAAGATCCGTCACTTCGTGAACTGGGTGGGCGACTGTCACTCCACCAATCGATAATTCGGCTATGTCCCCATTTACGGCAATCAATACCAGTTCGTATGAGCTTCCGTTAGCGTCAATGATCGTAAGGATCGCAGGTCGATCGAGTTGGCGCAGTCCATTCCACGAGCCTCGCTGATAAAGGCACGCCAGTCCCGCGGCGGCAGCTTGTGAGCAACCATCTTCTGATCCGCTTGTGTAAGTGAGGCCCCATAGATTGAATAGAGAAGCGAGTGCGAAATCGTTTGTCGTTAACCCCCGGGCGAGTGAAAGCTCGTCCACTAGCGTCGCCGGTGCTGGCTTCTCAGCAATGACGACGGGTTTCTCGAGAACAGGAGTCGGGACTGCGAAAGTTTGTGGTTCCTCAGTGGTCGAAGTGACCTCTCTAGTGGCAGACCAGATGCTCACAATAATGACTGCTGCGCCGATTAGTCCTGCCGCCATAGCAACGCGGGGCATAAGCGCTGCCCCTGTCAGCTCACCAGAAACTTCGGCCGCTGCGCGTCGAATCAAGCGTTTCGTAATGACTCGAGATTCCTGACTGTACGCGCCCAGCAGTGCCCGATCGCATATGACGTTGACCAGTCGTGGCACTCCGCTCGAGAGACGAAATACTTCTTTCTTCGCACCAGCATCTATAACTTCACCGAGCGCTCCCGCGACACGGAGTCGGTGCTCAATGTATTGGGTAGTTTCCTCTTTAGTTAGCGGTTCGAGGTGGTAACGGCCAGTGATTCGCTGTGCTAATTGTCGGAGGTCATTGCGTCCAAGCAGCTCACGCAATTCCGGCTGACCGATGAGGATAATTTGTAACAATTTTTGCTTGGCCGTTTCGAGATTGGTCAAAAGCCTAACTTGTTCAAGTACGGCCGGAGCAAGATTCTGCGCCTCGTCCACGATCAGTATCGTCCGTCTACCCGCAGCGTGAGCGCTCAATAAGTGATGATTGAGCGCGTCGGTTAATGCCTTGATACTGTCTATTTTTTCGGGGGCTGCGATACCCAGCTCCTCACAGATAGTCAGCAGAAACTCTTGTGCCGTTATTTGTGGATTGAGTACAACCGCAACATCTGCATTGTCCGGCATTCGATTCAACAACAAGCTACGCACTAACGTCGTCTTACCTGTTCCTACTTCACCTGTTAGCTGCATAAAGCCACCGCTTTCTGTTACGCCGTATACCAGGTGTGCAAGCGCTTCGCCATGCCGTTCGCTCATGAAGAGGTAACGCGGATCTGGCGTTATCGAAAACGGTTTTTCATTGAGCCCGAAGAAACTGCTATACATCGCTGGGATTCTACCCTATCGGTTGAGTATCTTCGCTCGTCCGACCGATCGAGAGCCGAATTTCTCACGTATTTCGTCAACTGTTTCGTCGATCATGAATGTGCTCATGGTCAACTCACTAGCAAAAAAATCAGGCTGCTCATTCGGAGCTAGATTGCTTCCGCTAACGCCAAGCAAACGAATCCTGGCACCAGGATTTTTGCCAAGCCAGTCATTTAGTAATTCAGTCGCGATCACATAGATCTGGTCCGTACTATTCGCTGGAGGTTTCACGCTGCGCTGTCGCGTGAAGGTCGTGAAGTCGGCGCGTCGAATCTTAATTTGTATCGTGCCGGCGGCGAGTAACGATTTTCTGAGACGAGCAGCACATCTTTCAGATAGGCGAAGCAGCTCGCGAACCATGTCACTGGAATTGGATAAGTCCTGATCATATGTCTCCTCTGCACTAATCGACTTTTCCTCGCGACCAGCGACGACCGGCCGATTGTCAATTCCGGCCGCATGGGCACGTATTTTCTGCGTGAATCGACCGAAAATCGGTTCGAGATCGCGGTTATCTGCAATGCGAAGATCCCGCACCGTTAAGATACATACTGCCTGCAGCCGCTTTAGTGTTTCGCGCCCGATTCCGGGAATCACTCTAACCAGTAGTGGATCCAGTCTTTCATTGTAAAGGGCCGGAGTGAGGATAGTGAGGCCGTCGGGCTTGTCGAGATCAGATGCGATCTTTGCAACCAGCTTATTTTCTGCTATTCCGACCGAAGCGGTCAGTGCTGTATCGTCCGAGATGCGCCGCTTGATGCTTGCCGCAATCATCTCTGGTGCGCCAAATAATTTGACGCTGGCGGTTACATCGAGAAACGCTTCGTCTAGCGAAAGCCCTTCAACTAGTGGCGTAAATTCTTGAAAAATCGCAAAGATCCTTTCGGATACTTTTTTGTAGTGAAGTATCCTCGGCTTTATGCGAACAAGGTGACCGCATCGCCGTAGCGCTTCTGCCATCGGCATGGCCGAACGAATACCGTAACGTCGTGCTTCATAGCTAGCCGCGGCCACGACACCGCGATTCGTATCACCACCAACGACGACCGGCTGGTCCTTCAGGCTCGGGTCATCTCGCTGCTCAACGGATGCATAGAAGGCATCCATATCAACATGTAGAATGCTACGTGTTGACGATGCCACAAGACTACAGGCCGCGCTCGACGATAAATCGAGCGAGCCATGCTAGCGGGACGCCAGCACTGCCAAACCGCGACAGCTCATCAAGCGCGCCCGCCAGAAGTTCATCGCAACGAGCTTGGGAAGCGTCGATACCGAATAAGGCGGGATAGGTCGCTTTATTCAGAGATTCGTCTGACCCGGCTGGCTTACCAATAATCTTCGTTTCGCCGACAACGTCAAGAATATCGTCTTTAATCTGAAATGCTATGCCGATATCGTGACCAAAATGATCGAGGGCCATAATATCGTCTGCACAAATACCTTCACTCAAGAGACTCGCAGACAAGATGGCGGCCTGAATCAGGGCGCCTGTTTTTAAGGAATACATATGCTCAAGTTCACTAGCGGTTAGTGTTCTACCTTCGGCTGCAAGATCGATAGATTGCCCACCAGTCATACCAATAGAGCCACAGGCTCTCGATAAAAGTCGGACAAGCTCAATCGCTGCACCTGATGGCGCCCCCTTAATATCCGCCAACACTGAGAACGCAAGAGGCTGTAATGCATCCGCAGCGAGGATCGCAGTTGCCTCATCGTACTGCTTGTGAACGGTCGGTTTTCCACGTCGGAGGTTGTCATCATCCATGGCAGGAAGGTCGTCATGAACCAACGAAAACGCATGAATCAGCTCGATAGCGATGGCGGGTACATCGAGCAACTCAGGACTTACATTCAGAGATTCGCCCGTTGCGTAAACCAATAGCGGTCGGACCCGTTTGCCGCCATTAAAGACCGCATATCGCATAGCATCGTGAAGGCGCTCGGGACACGCAGCCACCGGCGGCAATGCTGCATCCAGCCCAGCGTCAACCCGTGCGGTGTACACCGCGATACGGTCTTTGAATTTTTGGTTCAAGTCGTTATCATTACAAATCTGACTATGTAGCGTACACGGAATTCAGCCACTGTGCGCGGCTCCCTCTAGGCTATAATTCGTGTCCTTCATTCGAATGAATTATCGAGGCATACGTACATGCATGCGACGGCAATTGCACAGCCGAATATCGCGCTGGTCAAATATTGGGGTAAGCGCGATGTTTCGCGAAATCTGCCCGCGGTTGGGTCGATCTCGATCACGTTGAGAGATCTGTATACCGAGGTCAGTATCGATTTGGGTTCTGGCTTATCGCAGGACGAGTTGCTGTTCAATGGCGAGCGAAATGACGAGATGTTGCCACGAATCGCCGCCTGTATTGATAGTGTGGTAGGAGAAGGTCGTCCCCGCGTTCGCGTCAGTAGTAAGAGTAACTTCCCCATTGCTGCTGGACTCGCATCATCCGCATCGGCATTTGCAGCGACAACGGTAGCGTCAGCGAGCGCTGCGGGGTTGTCATTTAGCATGCTAGAGCTGACACAGCTTGCAGGACAGGCATCAGGGTCCGCCGCTCGGTCCTTGTATGATGGATTCGTGGAACTAAAGAACTCCGGCGAGAGCATTGAAGTGACTTCGCTCTGCGATGTTGATTCCTGGCCCATGCAGGTGATCGTTGCGATCACCGAAACTGAACCAAAAGCGGTTGGTTCCACCGTTGCGATGGAAGTCTCTCGGAAAACATCGCCATTCTATGAGAACTGGATTGCACAACAAGATCAAGACCTTGACTCCGCGCGTGCGGCAATTGATCGGCGCGACTTTGAGAGTCTGGCTGTGGTTGCTGAGCACAATTGCCTCAAGATGCATTCAGTCATGTGGGCGTCAAGGCCGCCGCTGGTATATTGGAATACCGCGACGATAGCTTGTATGCAGAGCGTGCGTCGATTACAAGAGGATGGTTGTAAGGTATTTTTTACTATCGACGCCGGCCCACAAGTTAAGGCGGTATGTTTGCCAGAGTATGCTGCGGCTGTGCGAGAGGCATTGGAAAAAACGCCTGGCGTTCAACAAGTAATGGAGAGCGGTTTAGGTATTGCTGCTCGTTTGGTTGAGCCATCGTGAGTGCGTCGATTGTCGTAACTGCCCCGGGCAAAGTTGTACTCAGTGGTGAGTATGCCGTTCTGGACGGCGCTCCAGCGATCTGTATGGCAATCAATCGTCGCGCTCGGGCCATGATCAGTTACCGTGGCGACAGCAATTCTCACGTTGAGTCCATGGGTTATGTTCGCGAGAGAGGCGAATTTGAATCCACAGAAAACGGAATTCGATGGCAGATGGCGCAGGAGTCGTTCACTGTTATCGACGCCGTCTGGCGGGCGGCGAACCTTGGTAAGGGTGCTGGGCGAGATATTCATCTCAATACCACTTCGTTTATTGATTCTACGACATATCAAAAAATAGGCGTTGGATCGAGCGCCGCGATTACCGTCGCCTTAACCGCTGCTGTTAAAGGATGCTCCGATGTAGCAACGATTGGAATGTTGGCGCATCAGGCTCATAAGGAGCTGCAAGGCGGTGTAGGAAGTGGTGTTGATATCGCTAGTAGCTTGTATGGAGGACTGATCGAATATCGAGCAGAGGGCGCCGCGGTGAAGGCTTTGCCGTGGCCCACCGGGCTCTCATATCGACTCATCTGGACGGGCACCCCTGCGAGTACTCAGGACAAGCTAGCGCACCTGAATGCAGGCGTCAGCAAACCTTCCCGAGTACGTCTAGTGGGTGCTTCAGAAGTCATGGCGGGCCATTGGAAGAGCGGCGACCCCGTAAGAATTCTGGATGGCTATCGGGACTACTGTGAACAACTTTACGAGTTCAGTAGCGACCATAAGCTTGGAATTTTCGACATGGGTCATAACGAATTATGGCGCGAAGCAAAGGGAAGAAACCTGACGTACAAGCCCTGTGGTGCAGGCGGTGGCGACGTTGGTATCGTATTGGGACTGGATGATGCAGAGCTGGATGCATTTGGCTGTGCGCTGACGACTAATTTTAAGATGCTGGACTGTGAGTTGAGCGACGCAGGCGTTAGGATTGAAGCATGAGTAAATCGCGTATTTCCGGACTGCATAAGCTCTCTATCGCCAATCGTATTGCTGAGCTCGAGAAATTGGGTTGGCTGTCGTCTGGTGCCGCGAAAAACCTCAGATCAGGGTGTCATGTTGTCGCTGCAACAGCGGCGGACAAGATGGTCGAAAATGTCCTGGGTGTTTTCGGATTGCCATTTGCGGTAGCGCCCAATTTCATCATTAACAAGCGTGAATGTATTGTGCCGCTGGTTGTCGAAGAGCCGTCAATTGTCGCCGGGCTAAGTGCGGCTGCAGCAATGGCGAGGACCACGGGTGGTTTTACAGCGTCACTTTCCGAGTCGTTACTCATAGGACAGATTCACCTTGTTGGTGTCACGGATGTTGAGGTAGCGCTTACATCATTACGAGAAGAATCTCCGCAGCTGATCGACAGAGCGGACGATATTCATCCAAGACTTCATGCCCGCGGCGGTGGCGTTCGTGATATTGAATTCAAGGCCCTCAGCCTTGTGAGCGATACGACTGTTATTGCTGTGCACATATTGGTTGATACCTGCGACGCGATGGGCGCCAACTTGGTCAACACGATATGCGAATCGATGGCACCGAGGCTTGAGGAGATCTCGGGTGGCAAGGCCGCGCTCAAAATTCTTTCAAACCTTGTGGACCGTTCAGTTTGTTCAGCAACCGTCACCTATAGTGTTGATGATCTAGCGAGCGACTCAATGCCCAGCACAGAGGTGCGTGATCGAATCATTATGGCGAGCGAAATTGCTATTGCCGATCCACATCGAGCGGTAACTCATAACAAAGGTGTGATGAACGGCATCGATGCGCTTGCCATTGCAACGGGTAATGATTGGCGAGCGATTGAAGCGAGTGCTCACGCCTATGCGGCGAGGAGTGGTCGTTATTCATCACTAACCAAGTGGTCATCTGCGGCTAATGGCGACCTGCTAGGCGAAATTACTGTGCCGCTTAAACCTGGCATCGTCGGCGGAACTTTATCTTCGAATCCAGCTGCCACGCTAGGTGTCGCAATCGCTGGAGTTGCATCCGCGATACAACTTGCAGAGATGATGGCCGCGGTTGGCTTAGCGCAAAACTTTGCAGCGCTGCGGGCGTTGGCAACCAGCGGCATCCAAAAAGGCCATATGAGATTGCATGCGCGCAGCGTGGCAACGGCAGCGGGGACCCCAGACCACCACCTCGATGATGTCGTGCGGCGTTTGGTCGAAAGCGGCGACATTAAAGATTGGAAAGCCGCTGAGATACTTCGAGACTTGGAAAATGCGCAGGCTGAACGTCTGGCCAGCAGCGCATTCGCGGCAGGAAAAATTATTTTGTTGGGGGAGCATGCGGCTGTTTACGGACGACATGCTCTGGCGATTCCTATCGTAGACGTTGTTCGAGCCAGCGCTACACTGACTGATAAGGAGACAAGTCTCACCGTAAGAGAGTGGGGTCTCAGTACTGTTCTCGATCGTAAAGACGGGAGTGGCGTCGGTGCAGCTGTGAACACGATTTTCGATGAGCTTGGTGTTGGTGATTCGAAATTTACGATAAATGTATCATCGAGTCTGCCGCAGGGAATGGGCTTGGGGTCGTCAGCGGCGATCGCCGTGGCTATTGTTCGTGCTGTTGCGGTATGTGTCGGCGCCGACATCGATAATGAACGTGTCAACGCGATCGCCTACGCATGCGAGAAACTGGCGCATGGTAATCCGTCTGGATTAGATAACACATTGTCTTGCTATGGCGAGCCGATGTTATTTCAAAAGGGCGCACCTCTTATATTTCAGACGCTGGAGCTCCATGAACCACCGCCGTTGCTTATTGGGTTCAGTAAAAATCCAGGCCGCACTATCGATCAGGTATCGAATGTGCGCTCTCGCTATGACAAGAATTTGTCTCAATATGAGGCTATATTCGACCAGATGGACGAGATCAGCTGCAGAGGCGCGGCAGCGCTGACAGCGGGGCAGTACGAAGAGTTAGGCCAATTAATGAATATTTGCCATGGTTTACTGAACGCGATCGAGGTATCAACGCCAGACCTTGAGAACATGATTACTATTGCACGTGAGAATGGCGCGAGCGGCGCCAAGTTGACCGGAGCCGGTGGAGGTGGGTCGATAGTGGCTTTGTGTCCGGGTGCCGTAGACGAAGTTCGGGCGGCGTTGCATCAAGCAGGTTATGAGACTTTGCAGTCGTATATTTCAAGAGGATCGATGAATTGAATAACTTGCATCGCTTAGTGTCGTCAGAGGGCGAGGAGCTGATTTTGGTCGACGATCAGGACAATGAGATCGGTTTTCGATCGAAAGCTGATTGCCATGATGGAGGTGGCGTTTTACACCGAGCATTTTCTTTATTTTTGTTCGATGATGAAGGGCGCTTACTACTGCAGAAAAGAAGTAAGCAAAAACGACTATGGCCAGGGTATTGGTCTAACAGCTGCTGCAGTCACCCGCGGCGAGGTGAGTCGCTGTCGATTGCCATCATGCGGCGCTTAGATGACGAGCTGAATGTAGCCGCAGATCTTGAATCAATCTATCACTTTACGTATCAGGCCAACTTTGGCGAGGCTGGATCAGAGAATGAATTGTGCCATGTATTCCTCGGCAATTTAGGGGGCAGTGTTTGTCCGAACGACAATGAGATCGAAAGTATCCGCTATGTTTTGGCCGATGAATTGGATAGTGAACTTGCCGAAAATCCGGGGCGATTTACGCCGTGGTTCAAACAAGAATGGAGAACGTTGCGGGAGGCGTATACTGAGCGGCTTGCCGCCTATGCGATATAGCGGTAGTACTCGATACCTAGGTCGGAGAATTGTCGCTCGTTACTAACGCCTACGCGGTCAATGACGAATTCATTGTGGACAACGTAGTCGAGACCTTGCGCGCGCTGACCATCGTGCAACATTTCATACTGTTCACGACTAAGATCGAGTGTTAGCTCCATCGCGTCAGCGAAGTGAATTTTGGCCGCTGCTTCCCGCCAGTTTTCAGCCATGAAGAATGGAATCACTTCAGCGGCGTCGCCGCTGCCATAACCGAGGGTCAGAACTTCCTCGCCAGCAGCCAGTGAATTTTCGTCGAGCGCTTGTTCGAAGCCAGCAGCCATCCACGCTGGAAGAGCGGCGGTGTAGAGGTTGCCGAGGTCGAGCATGGTATCGCTGCCAAGACGCAGCTTGTCGAGGATCTCGTGTCGGTAATAGTGCGAGGCACGAAACGCTCTGAGTACAGCCATTGCCATTGGGTAAGCCTCAAACTGATGCCGCTCTGGTTCGGCAAAACTCGGTATATCAGGCTGACTCACCATTTCCAGAAGCAAGGTATCTGCGTCGATACCCGCCTCGTAACAATAGGACGCGAGCTCCGCTTGATCCTTGGCATTACCCTTTCCTAATGCGAACAGGTAAGACACTGCGAAGCCGGTTTCTGGCATGCGACGATAAGGTCGATGCAGAAATAAGGCCCGCAGTGAGCGCAGATGTTTAATTGAGTTGAGTTGTCTTTTCTCATACATGTCATTTAGTGCATGCAGAGTTTCATCTATGTAACAGGTGGTGGAATATTTGCCGTTAAATATGGGGAAGTCCTGCACCTGCTGTGTTTCAGAGTGACCTTGACCACAAAAGTTCAGCATGGGTTTGCGAAAATCCATGATGCGATAGTCCGATGCGGACCCAGATCCGATCAAATCGACGACTGCGAGCTGCGGGTTTTCCTCAAGCAACATCGCAACAGCACCTGCTCCTTGCGTCGGCTCTCCTGAGCTGCCGCGCGCGTATTCCGCGATATCAGCGCAAACAACAATCGCCTGGCTGCCAGCGCCATCCAGAGCAAGATGGCGAATAGCCCCTTTCATTCCGTAAACACCGCCGAGACAAGCATGCTTGAATTCAGGCACTTCGCAGCTGCGTGAAATTGGTGCTTTCCCTCTAGTTTCCATGGCTTGATCAACCATGCCCTTTACGATGATCGCACCTGCAGAATTGTCGGTGCTTGACTCAGTGCCAAGTCCGAGAAACTTAACCCGGCTGGGATCAATATCATACTGATCGATGAGACGAATAACAGCATTGGCTGCCATTGTATAGACGCTTTGATCGGGTCCACGTACGCGGAAACTGCGCCCCACAATTTCACGCATTTTAGGCCACTGATTATCTGTCCAGTCGCACCAATCCTCAAGCCATACTCGATACGGCGGTACATACGCGGCGAGTCCGCTGATTCCAATAGGCTTATTTGAGTTAGATTGGTTCATGAATGGTATTTGTCTGGCGGAGCGATTTTAGTGCCCCCACGCATTTTGCTCAACTACTTATTTCACAATAATCGTGATTTGTGCAGATGAAAGGGGTGGGTTGTGCGGAATATGCAGGTAATCGCCCAGCAGCATTTGCACAGTATGCTCGCCCGGCTCTAGGCTTATTTCGGCGCTGTCGCTGCCATCCCCGAAGTGAATATGATGGTCGTCCGCCGGTATAGGCATCCCCATTGCAGGCAATTCGGTGTCGATCAGGAGGTGATGATGTCCCGAATTTTCTTGTTCGGTGCCCGCTTTTACAATGTCCATGCCAGTAATGCCGAATTCAATGACGATAGGATTGGATACTATCGCACCACTAGTGGGTGTTATGAAAAATACACTAGCGCCATCGGCCGAGGCCGTACGTGGAATTCCCATAGATTCCGTGGCAATTTCAGCGACAGCCTCATGCTCAATTATCGGTTGGTCATGGGGCTGTTTCTCGCTACAGGCGGCAAAGATTAGAAAGCCGCTACCAATTATCAAAAGGTTTGATTTCATTTTATTATTCCTAACATCAGGTTGATAAAAGCGCGACGAGAGGTGCCTACCACAGTAAATGTAATGCCGGTTAAATAAGCGACGATCAATATAAGATGCTTGGGAATGGTGATCAGATGTCCCTGTCCGTAAACATGGTGTATCACTTTATGTAGATACACCGGAATGTAGAATGACACAATTGAATGTTGTTGTCGGTGATAAGTCTGAGTACATAAAAAGATCCGGCGTAATTTGTCATTGCCGAGAGCCGGCGTTCAGACCTTTTTCTTGCTCGTCATGGCTGATTGCTTACTCACTTTCCTCTTAGGCGCCTTCCTCCTAGCTATGGTCTTCGCTGTGGTCGTAGCCTTTTGGACTGGGCTTTTTTCTATACTGCGAGACAATTCCTCAGATGCAAAATCATCGACAGCGAGAAGTGCGAGAACTTTTTCATGGTACGCACGCATGTTGCGGCCTTCGGCCTTGCTGATGATTTGCGCTTTTTCTGCCCCGACAATCTGGTCGCCCAGATAGTCGGACAACAGGAGGCCTTCCTTCCGAGCTTGCCTCAAACGTCGTTCGATAGGCTCATATTCCTTGGTGAGCTCAAGTGCTTCTTGCAGCAAGCCGAGCGGGTTGTTTGGTTCATTAGTCGTGTAGGCAAACTCACTGAGGCGTTCGCGCGATTCACCTGGTGTCGTAATCAAGCCGACTATTTTCGCGGATATTTCATCCGATGGTGCGGAGTAGGTGCGACCACGAGGGAAAATGAAGAATCTCAACAGCGCAGCGACAAATCGATTCGGAAAATTACGCAGAAACGAGTGCAGTGCTTCCTGTGCCTGATACATCAACGTTCGGATTGACCACTCTACAAGCGGTAGGTCTGTTGCCCGACGACCTTGGTTCTCAAAATGTTTCAACACTGTCGATGCTAGATACATCGAACTCAAAATATCGCCAAGACGTGCGGAAAGTAATTCGCGCTTCTTAAGTGACCCGCCCAGCGTAAGCATTGCAAAGTCGGACGCCAGCGCGAAGGCAGCGCTATAGCGATTAATGTTCTGGTAGTAGCGCCGTGTTGGTGTATTCAAGGGTACTCGACTGAACTTGGCGTGCGTCATTGCCAGAAAGAAGGAGCGAGCCATGTTGCTGATCGCATAACCGATATGTCCGAACAGCGCATCGTCAAACTCGATCAGACCGCGATCCTTGTCATCGTCGCCTGCAGCATTGAGTTCACGCAGGACAAACGGGTGGCACCGAATCGCGCCCTGCCCATAAATGATCAGACTGCGAGTGAGAATATTCGCACCTTCAACCGTAATCGCAATCGGGGTCGCCATATAGGCTCGACCGAGATAGTTTTTGGGCCCCATCATCACGCCTTTGCCGCCATGTATATCCATGGCGTCATCGGCAACTTTCCGGCCGAGCTCCGTGCAGTGATACTTCAAGATCGCTGAAGGGACAGCGGGCTTCTCGCCTTGATCAATGGCACCCGACGTTACAGAAACTGCCGCGTTCATAATGTAAGTGTGCCCGGCTATTCTCGTTAGCGCTTCGCCAACACCTTCGAAATTAGCAATGGAGGTATTGAACTGCTTGCGAATCACTGCATATGCACCGGTCGCGTAGCTGGCTGCCTGGCCACCACCTGAGCCTGTGGAAGGCAGTGTGATGGCGCGTCCTACCGACAAAAGTTCGACTAGCATTTTCCAGCCTTTGCCAGCCATTTCGGGCCCGCCAATAATGTAGTCAAGCGGTACGAATACATCTTTGCCGGAGGTTGGTCCATTTTGAAATGCGATCGTTAGCGGATAATGTCGTCGTCCCACTACGACTCCATCTGTAGCCGTTGGAATCAAGGCGGCAGTGATACCGTACTCATCTTTTTCGCCGATAAGGTGGTCAGGATCATATAATTTGAAAGCGAGGCCGAGCACCGTCGCGATGGGAGCAAGCGTAATATATCGCTTGTTCCAGTTAAGGCGGATACCGGTGATGGTCTTGCCCTTCCATTTGCCTTTGCAAATAACGCCATTGTCGATCAGCGCTGCAGCATCCGATCCAGCCTGTGGAGACGTTAACGCGAAACACGGAATCTCGGTGCCCGCAGCCAGCCCTGGGAGGTAGTGCTGTTTCTGCTCCTCAGTGCCGTAATGCAGTAATAATTCAGCGGGTCCAAGCGAGTTTGGCACGCCGACTGTCGATGATGCTGTCGGGCTGCGACTTGCGAGCTTGGTTATGACGATTGCATTAGCATATGCCGAAAACTCAAGGCCACCGTACTGTTTGGGAATGATCATAGCGAAAAATTGCTTTTCTATGATGTAGTCCCACACTTTTTTAGGCATGTCAGCATGGACGTGACATATGTCCCAGTCATCGAGCATCTGACAGAGCTCTTCACAAGGCCCATCAAGGAAGGCCTGTTCTTCTTCCGACAGCTTCGGCGCCGGGTAGGACATGAGTCTGTCCCATTGCGGCATGCCAGAAAAAAGTTCACCGTCCCACCAGACGCTTCCGGCCTCCAATGCTTCGCGTTCGGTATCTGACATCGAAGGTAGCATGCGTCGGTAAATGGCAAGCAGTGGCTTAGTAAGTTTCTCGCGCCGAAATTCGATCAGATTGAGGACGAGCATCGCGCCAAACGCAGCTATCAGGAACAGCTTCCATAGCAGGTGGCCGTTACCGAAAACGATGTAGGCCGCGACGGCTAGGCCAGCGGCAGCAGTGGACAATCGAAGCTCTATTCGTTGATAGGCGAGAAAAACACCGCCCCCAAAAAACAGCAAGAACCAGAGAAATCCTATGATGAGTTCAAACAAGTTTTCTTCCTTTTTGAATCAGGGGCCGCGAAGGTACGATCGCATAGCTACAAATTTTATAGTAGTTCCTATAGCAGTTCTTCTATAGCAGCACGTTCTTCGCGCAGCTCGACTTCTGTCGCATTCATTCGTTGGCGACTAAAATCGTCAATATCGAGACCCTGAACGATTTCATATTGGCCGTCGCTGCAGTGAACTGGGTAGGAATAGACGATACCTGGCTCTATGCCATAACTACCATCGGCCGGGATGGCCATGCTGACCCAATCGTCATCCGCTGTGCCAAGAGCCCAGTCATGCATGTGATCGATCGCGGCAGAAGCGGCAGAAGCGGCAGAAGACGCACCCCGTGCCGCAATGATCGCCGCGCCGCGCTGTTGAATGGCTGGAATGAATGCTTCTGTTAGCCATTCCTGACCGACAAGAGCGGTGACGCTCTTGCCGGAGATAGCGGCATGGTTGACGTCTGGGTACTGTGTTGCCGAATGATTGCCCCAGATGGTCATGCGGTTAATGTCATTTACGTGGCAGCCGGCCTTCGTCGCAAGCTGTGCTTTTGCCCGGTTGTGGTCCAGTCGAGTCATTGCCGTAAAGTTACCAGAGTCAATGTTAGGCGCGTTACTACTAGCAATTAATGCATTTGTATTGGCAGGGTTGCCGACGACCAGAACTTTAATATCACGATTTGCATAATCATTTATGGCTTTGCCCTGCACTGAAAAAATGGCCGCATTAGCTTCCAACAAATCTTTACGCTCCATGCCTGGCCCACGTGGGCGAGCACCCACTAGCAAGGCGAAGTCACTATCTTTAAAGGCTACATTTGGATTATCAGTCCCAATAACGCCGGCGAGTGTGCTGAATGCGCAATCATCGAGCTCCATTACAACACCCTGCAAGGCCGGTAATGCCTGTGGGATTTCGAGCATTTGCAAAATAATCGGTTGGTCGGGGCCGAACATTTCACCAGCAGCGATTCGAAATGCGAGCTGGTATCCAATTTGGCCAGCTGCGCCAGTGATAGTGACGCGAACAGGTGTTCTCATTTCAGTAATTCCTATTAGATGCTTAGAATTAATTAAGTTCGGGAATTCTAGCACTGGCGGTTGAGCTTGTAACCGCGGTCGAACAGCAGCTGTAATGGTATTTTCATGAAATAGTTTAAAAATCGTTCGAAATATGAAGGCCTAAGGATTTTAGGTACAAATAGGTACAAAAAAAATCAAGAGTTAGCTTTCAACCATGAATCATATTAATTATTATGCGCAGCACATAAGGCGCGGAGATCCATATTAATGGAGTTTCCGTGTTTTACTCACAATGTAAGAGGAAAAGAAATGAAGCTTGGATTTACGACCCTATTCGTAGCTGTTTTAATGTTTACGACTGATACCTTAGAAGCGGCTGAATGCTCAATAGAAATTACAGCGGGCGATAATCTAGCCTATAACATGTCGGAAATTGCGCTGCCTAGCACTTGTGAGGAGGTGGTTGTCACTTTCAAGCATCTGGGCTCCCTGCCTGCAGCGGTTATGGGCCATAACTTCGTGGTTGCGAAGTCTTCTGATTTACAACCTATCCAAAATGATGCAAATAAGGTTGGAATGGCTGGCGATTGGTTGCTAGCTGGAGACGATCGAGTGATTATTTCTTCTAAGATTATCGGTGGGGGCGAAAGTACTGAGATAGTATTGCGGCCAGAGTGGTTGAAAGCGTCTGACGAATATAGTTTTTTCTGTACGGTGATGAGTCATTCCGTCGTAATGAGAGGCTCTATAAAATAGGCGCTTGAATATAAATTAGTTTGATAATTTTAAGTTGAATGTCGCACACAAATCGATACGTCAATTGGATCTATTTTTGGAGGGCCTGCGATTTTACTATGGCGGCTCTTTAAAAATTTCTTTGAGTTCTTATACAGCAAATCAAGCAAGCTATGAGATGGTGAGCGTAAGATTGCGCTGATATGGTGACGTACTCTGGCAGCGAAACATTAATAGTTATTTTACCTAATTTCCTAAAGAGTGAGGCTGGACAAGTCATTCAGCATCGAAGGGACTGTAAGTTTCGTTTTTAAATAGACTTCCATGACTCTCTGCTTGTTGCATTGACACTTCGAAATTGCATTTGGTGTTTCACGGACTATTAATTACTTGCAATCAAAATTCTTAGTGTTATAGTCATCTATAACACTAATTCACATACAAGCGACTTCAATAATTTCCATAGTGAGGATTAATAAGGTAGCGCTGTAAATTTCTGTCAAACCGATTTATCAGATCGTTGCTCTTTAACTTGTCAAAGTGAATATTTCTCTGGGTAGCTAAAGCTTATGAGTAATAGGAGACAGATAGGCAATGGATCCGAAATGGAATGAAGATCAGCCGATCTATAAGCAGCTGCGAGACCGGGTTGTCGTAATGATTCTTGAGCAGGTGCTAGGTGATGGTGATGCCCTGCCGTCGGTTAGAAACGTTGCGGCCGAGTATCAGCTCAACCCGCTGACGGTGCTTAAGGGCTACCAAGAATTGGTTGATGAAGGCTTGGTCAAGAAAAAGCGTGGCCGAGGCATGTTTGTTAATGATGGTGCATGCGTCATACTCCTGAAGGCTGAGCGACAGCGGTTTATGGAAAAAGAATGGCCAGAGATCCTAGCGACGATTAGTCGCCTTGACCTAGACGTTAAGGAATTACTGGTACAAGCAGAATCAATCGAATTAACTAAGGATTCTGGGGGATAGTGACTAGACTGCGAACTATTCTGATATCACTTTGATTGCGCTTTAAAGGCACGAATTTCGACGTTGAACAATTCCACCGTACGCGTCCGCGCCTCAACGGCACCGTTATATTTAGCGCTATATTCCTTGATAAACAATTTTCGTTTTGAGGTCGAGGAGAGCGTCTTACGCTTTTGCCTGACGAATTTCTCGATCACCTTTTTGGCATCCGCTTCTATACAAGATAGATAGGTGGATATATTTTCCTGGTAAGCAGCTAGCACCTTCATGCCAGCAAGCATTTCATCTTTGCTTGACGTGGCGCCATCTGGAATGCTTTTGGGAGGTGCGGGGTAGTTGCATGCAAAAGCAGGGGCCATGCAAAAAATAAGCATGACGGAAGGAATCAGTTTTTTCATTCTCATAATTGAGTCCACTTCTGCTTGAGCCTGTTGGTAATCCGCAGATGGTTACGGCTACATGAAATATTTAATCATATTGGGGGGGGGCTAAGTGAAGTCAGGCGAACAGCATTTGAGGTCCGAAGTTACAGACATACTCGGCCAATATGATCTATTCAGTATATTAACTGTATCTGGGATGGTAAAACTGAGCCCGGATATGAATGTAGGCATCGGGAAGATTATTGGCTCAAGAATTTGATAAACGACTTCAAGCTTTAGCTGCCGCTGGCGATAACCTTCTTTATGGCGGCCTAAAGGGTATTGAGAAGGAGTCATTGCGCGTTGCAGCTGATGGTTCACTATCGATGCTGGATCATCCCGTTGGCCTTGGTTCTGCGTTGACGAACCGCTATATCACGACAGATTTTTCCGAGGCGTTACTGGAGTTTGTGACGCCCACTTTCCAGACCACCTGGGAAGCGATGCATTGTGTTTGTGACATCCATCAGTTTACCTACAACAAGCTTAGTGATGAGATGCTATGGCCAGCCAGCATGCCTTGTCATATACCTGCGGAGAATAAGATTCCGCTGGCTCGATACGGCTCGTCAAACGTCGGGCGGATGAAAACAATTTATCGGCGAGGCCTGGGTCATCGCTATGGCCGGCAGATGCAAATGATCGCAGGCGTTCATTTTAATTATTCTGTACCACAGAATTTCTGGGAAGCGTATCAAGGTGTCGCTGGCGATAACTCAGACATTGATGAATTTCGGTCAGAACAATACCTTGGCCTAATCCGAAATTTTAAGCGCGTGGGTTGGTTAGTGCTTTATCTATTCGGGGCTTCCCCGGCTCTATGCAAGTCATTTTCCAGCGGTAATGCCGCAGCAGTGAAATCGTTCAACGATGAAACCTGCTTCGAGCCGTATGGCACCTCATTGCGTATGAGTGACCTTGGTTATAGCAACCAGAATCAATCACGCATTGATATCTCATTGAACAGTCTGCCGGAATACGTGCACGGTCTTGCTAGCGCAATAGCGACGCCGTCGCCGTTGTATGAAGACATTGGTGTAAAGGTAGACGGTCATTACCGGCAGTTGAACGCTAATCTTTTACAAATCGAAAACGAATTCTATTCCCCAGTCAGGCCCAAACGAGTCGCATACTCCGGGGAACGGCCAACAGCTGCTTTGTTGCGCGGAGGTATCGAATATATTGAGATCCGATCATTGGATATCAATTTTTTTGACCCATGTGGTATTAATCAAAACACGATGCGTTTCATGGAGGTATTGCTGCTTTATTGCTTACTGTTGGATAGCCCAAAACTGAGCGCAGAAGAGATCGCAGAAATTTCGGAAAATCAGGCCTCAATGGCGAAATATGGTCGCGATCCCGCATTCCAGCTGATTCGCGACAGGGAGCCGGTATCGCTCAAAGGTTGGGCAAACGAAATTCTTGACGGCATGCTTTCTGTTGCAGTTGAAATTGATCGACATGATGATAACGAAAGCTATTTAGGGGCTGTTCGAATGATGCAAAAATTGGTTGATAATCCTGACGCGACTCCGTCAGCCAGAATTATTGCCGATCTTACTGAGGCGGATACGGGATTCTTCCAGTTTGCGTTGGCAATGGCGGAGAGTCATCGCGATTACTTCGCATCGATCGCAAAATCCAATACTGCCGCGCGAGAATTGTATCAAAATGAGGCGGATGAATCGCTACGACGTCAGACGGATATCGAAGAGTCAGATGTAATTGATCTCGACGAATACTTGTCGAAATACTGAACCTAAAACGGCAGTGGTGAACTGCTTTCATAGGCGAATAATCGGTGCAAACCCTGCAGTCGAATTACTCGACTAATTCTTTAAGCTCTACTTCCTTGTCCGCAAGTTTGTCACGGTCGACAATTGTTCGAGACGCGATCAATGCTTTTGACTGTACAAATTCCTTGGCGGAATTAACGGCATCTGTCGCAATGAGCCGATTATCCTTGAGGTACAGACAGGCAAATGAACGATCCGCCGGATTTCCTCTAATGATGATGCTGTCATAGCCCTCTGAAAGTCCTGCGATCTGCAGCTTGAGATCGTACTGGTCTGACCAGAACCAAGGTACCTGCGAGTAATGCATTTCTTTGCCACAAATATTGCCAGCTACCGTTCTGGCCTGCTCTAACGCGTTGTGTACAGATTCAAGACGAATTTGCCGATCATATATTGTATTCGGGTGTGCCGTGCAGTCGCCGACCGAATAAATGCTTGAGTCGCTTGTCTGACAGCGGTCGTCAACCACGATGCCGTTATCAACGACCAATCCAGCATCAGTAGCTAGCTCGATGTTTGGCAGGATTCCGATACCGACGATTACAAAGTCTGCAGGTATGACGTCACCGTCGGCAGTTTCGACGCCGTTGATTCGGTCCTCACCACGAAATGCCGTTATCCCAGTGGACAGTCGCAACTTGACGCCATGGCCGGCGTGTTCGACTTGATAGAAATCAGATATTTCGGGTGAAACGACGCGACTCATTACTCGATCGGCCATCTCTATAACGGTAACGTCGTGGCCAAGCTGCCGCGTTACCGCTGCGACTTCCAGGCCAATGTATCCAGCACCGACAATGACCACATTTTTCTTCCCTTCCAGTTCGGATTGAATGCCGCTTACGTCAGCGATGTTTCGCAGGTAATGAACACCATCAAGATCTGAACCCTCAATTGCCAACCGGCGAGCTCTGGAGCCGAGTGAAAGTATCAACTTGTCATAGACGATGTTTCCGCCGCTGTCCGTCTGCAGACTTTTACTGTCTCGATCAATGGATGTAACACAGACGCCTAGGTGTTGTTCTATTTGTGGATCGTCATAGAATGCAGGTGGCTTGACGTAAAGGCGTTCGATCAGGAGGTCGCCAGACAGAAATTTCTTTGACAGCGGCGGCCGTTGATAGGGCAGGTAAGGCTCATCTCCGATCAGAATAATTTGCCCCATAAATTTCTGTTGTTTTAGTGATGTTACCAACTGTCCTGCAGCATGACCCGCGCCTGCGATAATTACTCTTTCAGCCAAGAACGCTCTCCAAATTCAGCAATATCATAGTTGCTCATGCGGCCTGCAATGGCCAAAATATAGGCAGGAAGAACATCACCGTAATAAATACAACAATCGTCAGCGGTACGCCGACTTTCAGATAATCGACAAATCGATATCCGCCAGGGCCCATGACGAGAATATTGGCCGGGTGTGATATTGGGCTGGTGAAGCTTGCCGATGCGGCTATTACAACTGCCATCATCGCGGTTTCGGGCGCTAGTCCCATATCTGACATTGCCGACAAAACAATGGGAGACATCAAAACGACGAGTGCAGCGGTTGGAATTACCATTGTCGCCATCGCCGTCAAGATGTATAGGCCCATGATAACCGGCCATGGACCCGCATCACCAAGGAAAACGATAACCTGACTTGCAATGTAAGTCGCCGCACCGCTTTCCTGCATCGCCGTTCCGAGCGGTAACATCCCGGCGATCAGGAAAATGGCCCGCCAGTCAATCGACCGATAGGCTTGCTCCATGTTCAGGCAGCCAGTAAGGACCATTATGGTTCCGCCGATAACGGCCGCAATCGAAACTGGAGCATAGCCTGCCATCACCGAACCAATGACTGCCGCCATGATAAACCCGGCGAGTGGAGCCTTGCGAGTATCCGGCGGCTTCTGCCCGAGCGGAGTGAGGATGAGGAAATCTGAATCAGATGACAGGAGTTGCAGTCGATTGCGTGGACCCAGCAACAACAGCGCGTCACCGATTTGCAGACGCTCGTCCGCAAGTTCGGTGCCGATCGTTGTACCTTCACGCCAGATTCCGGCCAATTCGATTCCATATCTCTCTCGAAAGTTGAGTTCACCGACGGTCTTGCCTGCCAGAGATGAGCGTGGATCCAGCGTCGCATCCATAAGCGTGAGGCGCTCGGTTTCTTGTGAAGCCTGATTTCCAGGCGCTTTAGTGTCGATATCGAGTTCCTGCATACCGCGCAAAACATCGAGGTCACTTTGCTGCCCTTCAATCAACAATAAATCGCGTCCGAAAAGAATCTCATCACCGCGCGGCATCACTTTAAGCTCGCCATCGCGAAAAACTGCCAGGACTCGAAAATCGAATACATCGGCAAGGCGACTTTTCTTCAATGTTTCTTCGGCGAGATCACTCTGTTTCGGAATTCTTACAACGAACATCCGTTTGTCGGTCTGGTAAGACTCCTTAAGTTGCTCCATCGAATAAACTTCGACCTTTTCGAAGTCTGGGAATCGCTCCAGCTGAGCTATGGCTTCCACTTCCCCTTGAACCAGAATCTGGTCACCGGCTTTGATTGGAACATAGGCGAGATTGGTTAGACGATAACCTCCCTTTCGCATGATGCCGACGACTGCGACATCGAATCGAGTGCGAAAGGCGGCATGCCGGATAAGCTCAGAAACGACAGGCGAACCTTCCATAACGACGATCGATGCATACACGACTTTCGACGCTACCATCTGCTTGAGGACTTCCGACTCACGCTCGATGACGAGGTCACTCCATCGCTGCAGCTCACGAAACTGATCGATTCGGCCCTGGACCAGCAATCCGTCGCCGCCCCGAATGATTGTTTTCCGCCTCGGTAGCATGTCATTTCGACCGTTTCGAAATAGCGACAGAATTATCAGTCCAGTCGACGCCCCGATGCGTGTTTCCATAAGCGTCTTGCCGACAAGGACAGAGTTTGTCGGCACATGCAGCATGAACGTGCGCTCCTGCAATTTGTATAGCGATCGTAAACTACGCTGACTTACATTTTTGTCGCTCTCGGCACTGATTTTTGGCAATAAGAACCGGCCGCCAACAACAACAAATAGTACGCCGACAACCATGACCACTCCGCCCAGAGGCATGAAGTCGAACAGCGCGAAAGGCTCATGGCCGTCGAGGACCAGTGATTCGCTGATAAGGAGGTTAGTTGGTGTTCCAATAAGCGTCATGCCGCCACCGAGCAACGTCGAGAAGGCCAGCGGCATGAGTAAGCGAGATGCCGCGACGCCGGTGCGGCGCGCTACTTCTACAGCAACCGGGAGCATCAATGCTGCGACGCCGATATTGGCCATGAAAGCCGATAGTACGGCGCCAGCGATCATTATGATGAAAATCAAAGTGACTTCGCGGCTGCCGCCGATTCGCATAACCTGTCGGCCGATAATGTCGGCGATGCCTGTCCGGGTCAGACCCTCACTTAATATGAACATGGCCCAGACGGTAATAACGGCGCTATTGCTGAATCCAGCGAAAGCCTGCTTTGAGTCGACCAATCCTGTGATCGCTAATGTGCCAAGAACAAGCAGTGCAACGACGTCCATACGAACGATTTCACTGATAAAAAGTATCAACGAAACAACGAGTATTCCAAGGACCAGCCCGATCTCGAACGTCATGCGTTTATTCTATAGTCTATTACAGGTACAAAATTAGGATTCATTCTGTTTATACACGACCTGACGTAACATAGTAACGAGTGCTGCGCTGGCAGAGAAATGTGATCAAAAATGAGAAGCATCAGCAAATATGAGCCTGTGATTGAGAGGCAGACGCGATTTCTACCGATTCGAGGTGTTAAATATTGCATCAATGAGTGGGGCGATAAAGATGCGCCTTTGCTGTTTTACCTACATGGATGGGCTGACACCGGCTCAAGCTTTCAGTTTGTTGCCGATGCGCTAGGGCCACACTGGCGGATCATCGCTCCAGACTGGCGAGGTTTTGGACGCAGCACTTGCAACTCTAAAGCGTACTGGTTTCCAGATTATCTGGCGGACCTGCATAAGTTGTTGGGCATTTACTCTGATGGGGTGCCGGTCACGATAATTGGCCACAGTATGGGCGCCAATGTTGCCTGTTTATACGCAGGTGTTTTACCCGAGCGTGTGCGCTCGATTATCAATATTGAAGGGTTTGGGCTTCCAGCTTCAGATCCGACTGACGCGCCACTGCGATATAGAAAGTGGCTGAAGGCGAGTGAGGCCACACCTGTTTTTAAGTCCTACCCTAACTTCGCGAGCTTGGCTGTGAAAATTCGTAAACGCAACCCAGGTCTCAGCGAAGAGCAGGCGGATTTTGTCGCTCGCGAATGGGCATCGGATATCGATGGTACTGTCAGGCTTCAAGCTGACCCCATGCATAAACTACCGACCGCTACTCTCTATCGGCGTGCGGAGGCTACGGCATGCTGGCGGAATATTTCAGCTCGGATGCTGCTGGTATGCGGTGGGAAGAGCCCATTTGCGGACCAGCTCAGCAACTTCGAGGCAACATTGAATTCGCCTAGCAGGTCCTGCACCCTGCCCGAGGTCGGACATATGATCCATTTCGAGGCTCCAGAGGGACTCGCACGGGAGATTGAGGCATTTCTTAAGTAAGACTTGTTGCACAAACTCGATCTGTACGATCCATTGTTTCGTGACTAGCGCTTTATTGTAAAAACATCGTATAGGCGGGGTTATTGCTTTCCTTCCAGTGGGAGTAGCCGAGCTCTAAAAGGTGTGCCTCCAGTCGTTCGCTTTCGCCCTCGGGAACGTCGATACCCGTTAGTACGCGACCATAATCGGAGCCATGATTTCTATAGTGAAATAAGCTGATATTCCAGTCGGTACCGATGGCGCTCAGAAAGTCGAGAAGTGCTCCGGGCCGTTCCGGAAATTCAAATCGAAACAGTTGTTCATTTTGTATATCAGTTGATCGACCACCAACCATATGCCGAACATGCAGCTTGGCCATTTCGTTGTCGCTCAAATCGATAACGACAATGTTGGCGCGACCAAGTTCCGTTAGCAGTTTATCAGCTTCACTCTGGCCGCCCGAAAGCTGTACACCAACAAAAATGTGTGCTTTATTTTTATCAGCGTAACGGTAGTTGAATTCAGTGATGCCTCTGCGGCCCAGAACCTCACAAAATCGACGGAAGCTTCCAGGCTGCTCCGGGATCTCAGCGGCGAGTAACATTTCGGTTCGGTCACCGATCGCGGCACGCTCCGCGATATGTCGCAAGCGATCGAAATTGACATTCGCGCCACAGCTAATCGTGACTAGGGTTTGGTCACTTATATTATTCAGGGCGATGTATTTCTTGGCACCGGCAACGGCAAGCCCACCCGCAGGCTCGACGATGGAGCGAGTATCTTCAAAGATGTCGCGTATTGCTGCACAGCACTGATCTGTGTCGACTGTAATGATCTCATCAACATATTTCTGGCAAAGCCTGAATGTCTCATCTCCAACGCAACGCACCGCGACACCATCAGCGAAAATTCCGACATGCTCGAGCGACACTAGCTTCCCTGCCGCGATTGAGTCTCGCATGGCTGCCGAGTCATCTGGCTCTACACCGATGATCTTAATGTTCGGGTATTGAAGTTTAATGCAAGTTGCAATTCCAGCGATCAAGCCACCACCACCAATCGGTACAAAAATAGCGTCGATCTCACCACCGGTCTGTTGCAGAATCTCTGCGCCGATGGTCCCTTGGCCCGCGATCACCGCTGGATCGTCAAATGGGTGAATGAATGTGAGGGTTTGTGTGGCCTCAAGCTGCCTTGCATGTGCATAGGCGTCATCATAGGCATCGCCGCTTAATATAACCTCGCCGCCGAGCTCGCGAACAGCGTCTACTTTGATCGGTGGCGTGGTCACCGGCATCACAACGACCGCACGTACCCCGCGTTTCCTCGCAGCTAATGCGACGCCTTGCGCGTGATTTCCCGCCGAACTGCAGATGACGCCATTGGCTAGCTCATCATCGCTCAAACTGGCGATCTTATTGTAGGCGCCACGAAGCTTGAACGAAAAAACTGGCTGCAAGTCTTCACGCTTCATCAAGATGCGGTTGTTGGTTCGCTTAGAGAGAATGTGGGCGAGTTCGAGCGGCGACTTTATTGCTACGTCGTAGACGCTCGCATCGCGGATCAAATCGAGGTAGTTGATAGCATTCATCTCGCGGTTATCGCATACCGTGCGGTCTTCCGCAAAGGTAGCGATGGTAATCATTGGGCGACCATTCCATAATAAGCAATCTAATCTAATAGGATCAGTCAATTGAACAAGCTTTTATTAACGAATGCTCGTTTGATAAACGATGGTCAAATACGGGATGCGGATGTGCTGATTGAGGGTGAGCGCATTGCCCAGATTGGTTCATCGATAGTCGCGCCAGAAGGCTCATCGGTGATCGACCTAGCGGGCAAGTATCTGATGCCGGGCATGATTGATGACCAAGTGCATTTTCGTGAGCCGGGACTTACTCACAAAGCTGATTTAGCGTCCGAGTCCGCGGCTGCCGCTGCTGGAGGCATAACCAGCTTCATGGACATGCCGAATGTGAATCCGCAAACGACAACGCGTGCAGCACTTCGCGATAAATATGGGATCGCCGAAAACCGCTGTACCTCAAATTATGGTTTCTACCTTGGCGCGACTAATAGCAATATTGAAGAAATCAAGGCTCTGAAGGTTGGTGAGGGTGCGGGTATTAAAGCGTTTATGGGTGCGTCGACCGGAGACATGTTGGTTGATAATCCGGAGGCACTGGAAAAGCTTTTTGAGCATGCTCCAACAATAGTACTTACTCACTGTGAAGATTCTCCGATGATCTGGGCGAATGAAGCCAAAGCACGGGAGAAGTACGGTGATGATGTGCCGCTTTCGGAGCATCCAACTATTCGTTCAGAAGCTGCGTGCCTGAAGTCTTCGCAGATGGCTGTCGGGCTCGCCAGTCGTCACGATGCTTTGCTGCATGTTCTGCATCTGACCACGGCGGTTGAAATGGGCTTATTTAATAGTTCTCATCGCTCACAAAAGCGTATTACTGCCGAAGTCTGTGTTCATTATCTTTGGTTCGATGAGTCTCGATACGAAGAGCTTGGCGCAAGAATCAAATGCAACCCGGCGATAAAGCGCAGTAAGGATCGTGAGGCACTGATCGCGGCACTCAATGATCAACGTATCGATATCATAGCAACGGATCACGCACCCCATACAGCAACTGAGAAAGCAGAGAAATATTTTAAATCTCCGGCCGGACTGCCATTGGTTCAACATGCGTTGCTGATTTTGTTCGACCTCGCAGCCAATGATCAGATTAGCCCAGAATTGATAGTAGATCGCGCCTGTCACGCGCCAGCGGACATTTTTGGTATTTCTGAAAGAGGTTATGTGAGGGAGGGATGGTTCGCAGATTTAGTGATTATTGATCCAAACAAACCGTATCGCGTCACACCCTCAAATCTCTTGTGCAAATGCCAGTGGTCACCGTTCGAAAATCACGAGTTCTCCGCCAGTATTGATACCACGATCGTCAATGGTGCGATTGTTTATGACGATGGGAAACTGACCGGAAATGTAGCCGGACAGAGATTGATTTACGGGCGCGCACGCTGAGTAGATAGAATTTGTTTACTTTCCCTGCGATACCGTTATGCTAGCGAAAAAATAAGGACTGCAATTGACTGCCTGGCGACTTCGATGTCAGGTGAGAGCATCTGAATGAAGCTAACAGATACTTCCAACCCTGAGTACTTTCATAAGGTAGTTGACTGCCAGTGGGGCTGCCCCGCACACACTGATGTGCCCGCGTACATTCGAATGATTGCGCAGGGACAATTCTCCGAAGCGTATATGGAGAATCGTAAATCCAATGTTTTCCCTGGCATTCTTGGCAGAGTCTGTGATCGCCCTTGTGAGCCAGCGTGTCGTCGTGGGCGGGTTGAAGATAAGCCGGTTGCCATATGCCGACTCAAGCGCGTTGCCGCCGATCATCGAGATGACATCACCGAACTGCTGCCAAAAATACCAGAAACCACCAATGGCAAAAAAATCGCGCTAATTGGCGCCGGATGCGCTTCCCTGACGGTTGCGAATGATCTCGCACCATTGGGCTATGAAGTGACTATTTTTGAAGCGCTACCAACTACTGGTGGCCTCATGCGGACTAATATTCCGCAGTTTCGATTGCCACCGAAAGTTTTGGACGAGGAGATTGGCTATATCCTTGACATGAATGTCGATCTAAAACTGAATCATCCCATCGACAGTTTGAAAGAGCTGCTTGAAGATAACTTTGACGCAGTATTCATCGGTACCGGCGCGCCACGCGGAAAGAATCTGGAGATTCCCGGACGATACGATTCAGATCGAATTCACATCGGAATTGATTGGCTCGAGTCCGTTGCTTTTGAGCATATTAAAGAAGTTGGTAAGAAAGTTCTGATTATTGGCGTCGGCAATACAGCTATGGATTGCTGTAGAACGTCACTCAGAATTGGCGCTGAAAGTGTCAAAGTTATGGCTAGGAAGCCACGCGGATTCTTTAAGGCGTCAGTATGGGAGCTTGAAGATGCTGAGGAAGAGAGCATTGAGATATTAATCAATCATTCGCCTAAAGAGTTTGTCATCGAAGATGGCAAGCTGGTCGGAATGAAGTTTGAATTAATGGAATATAAAGTCGACGAGAACGGCGTCATTGATCGTGGCACCGTTAGTGGCGAAAAGATCATTCCCTGTGACGACGTTGTATTGGCTATTGGCCAGGACAATGCGTTCCCGTGGATCGAACGAGATATTGGCATCAATTTCAACGACTGGGACTGCCCTTTAGTGGATGAGACCACAATGATGTGTGGCCGTGACGGCGTTTTCTTTGGCGGTGATTCGGCCTTCGGACCTAAGAATATTATCTGGGCAGTGGAGCATGGGCATCAGGCGGCCATCTCCATACATCGCTATTGTCAGGGCGAAAGTGTTGCGGAACGACTCCCTGATGGACTGAACCTCGCCAGTCAGAAAATGGGCATGCATGAGTGGAGCTTCTCCAATGACTATGACGGTGCATCGCGTCGATTGATGCCGCATGTGGATTTATTGGAACGCTTTAAGAAAATCGATATTGAGGTCGAACTTGGCTTTACCGCAGAGCAAGCCGTGCAGGAGGTCGAACGTTGTCTAAACTGTGATATTCAGACTGTCTTCGCCGCCGACCTCTGCATCGAGTGCGATGCTTGTATCGACATCTGTCCGGTGAACTGTCTGACGATTACTAAAGACGGTGAGGAGGATGAACTTCGCACGCGATTGTCTGCGCCAGCGGAAAATCACGAGCAGGCTTTATATATATCAGCTGGCCTTCCGCATACCGGACGGGTAATGATCAAAGATGAAGATCTTTGTGTGCATTGCAGTCTATGTGCAGAGCGCTGCCCGACGGGAGCTTGGGACATGCAGAAATCTGAAATACTCATTCCTTATGCAAAAGATCAACTACCTAATGACGAACCCTTATCAGCCGTCGGATCCGGCTCTTAGACGCATCACGTGTCGACGATAAATGATGTTGTTGTTAAGGTTGCCACGGTAAACGGAACGGGCTCCGCTAGCGCGAATGGATTACTGATGAAGTCCATTTTCCGTATGGGCATACCGGTAGTCGGCAAGAACTACTTTCCTTCCAATATTCAGGGTCTGCCAACTTGGTACGAGATTCGTGTAACGGGTGCCGGCTATCAGTCGCGCTCGAATCGCGTCGACGTTATGGTCGCGATGAATGCTCAAACCTACACAAAAGATATGGCTGAAGTCGCGCCGGGTGGATGGCTAATATACGACTCAACCTGGCCGCGCAGTCAATTACTTAATCGCGCGGATATCACTGTTATCGGAATTCCGTTCTCAAAATTGTGTAATGAGAGTTTCGACGGTGCGCGGGCGCGAATTTTAATGAAAAATATCGCCTATGTTGGCACTGTTGCGGCATTGCTTGATATCGATCTGGACGTCATAGTAAATCTACTCCAGGAAACGTTCGCGGCGAAAGCTCACCTGATCGATTCCAATATGCAGGCGATTCGTCTCGGCTACGATTACGCAAACAACAACTTCACATGTCCTTTGCCGATGCATGTCGAGCCGATGGATAAGACGTCAAACAGCGTCATTATGGATGGCAATACGGCTGCGGGACTGGGCTGCATGTACGCTGGTGCGACTGTCGGCGCCTGGTATCCGATCACCCCATCGACATCGCTCATGGACGCTTTTCGAAGCTTTTGTTCGCGCTATCGGGTTGACCCCAAGACCGGTAAGAATACGTACGCGATCATTCAGGCTGAAGATGAGTTGGCGGCCATTGGGATGGTTGTGGGGGCGGCTT
>JABIQN010000086.1 GCA_018699395.1 Gammaproteobacteria bacterium | reverse complement strand
GCGGCGCTTGAGAGCGTGACGTACCAGAACGTCAATGATTCCTTCCCGAACCCTGGTGATCGAACGGTCTCGTTTGTGACCAATGATGGGGTCGCGGACTCGGCGGCGGTGACGAGCATTGTGAAGGTCACAGATGTTAACGAAGCGCCGGTTTTAAACCTCGGTGCCCAGTCAGGAGTCATCAATTACGAACCCCAATCTGGCGCCGTCATAATAGATAATAGTCTGAATCTGACGGACCTTGATAGCGCTACGATTAAGGGCGCTGTTATTGCAATCAATAGTGGTTTTGTGCCGGGGGAAGATGTTCTGGCATTTACAAATACGAACGATATAACTGGTTCTTGGGACGCTAACTCTGGCGTTCTGACGCTTTTTGGGTCTGCCTCGACCGCAGCCTATAAGGCGGCACTCGAGAGTGTTACGTATAACAATACGGCGGCTTCCACGACGCTTGGGTCGATACAGGTATCTTGGCGGGTAAATGATGGCACCTCGCTATCACCCGCCGTTACAAGTGTTATTGGGGTTAATTACGGGCCCACTCTCTCTGGCATTAATAGCACCTTGACCTTCACGGAGGGCGGTGCTGCACAAGTTATCGATAGCAGCATCAGTGTGCTTGATACAAATGATGCCAACATCCAAAGCGCAACAATCACAATTAGTGGCGGTTATGTTGCGAGTGAGGATGTTTTAGCCTTTACCAATGCCAACGGTATTACGGGCGCATGGAATAGTAGTTCTGGGACACTGACTTTGTCGGGTAGTGCTCCAAAAGGGGCTTATGCGACAGCGCTTGAGAGCGTGACGTATCAAAACACCAATAATGGTGACCCAAATAATGCCAGCAGAACTGTCACATGGGTCGTTAATGATGGTTCTGCTAATTCGTCACCGGTGACCAGCGCGGTGACTGTTGTTGATGTTAATGACTTACCGGTGGTTTCAGGCGTCGGAGGAACCCTGTCGTTTACTGAAGGTGATGCGCCAACCGTGATCGACAACAACCTGAGCCTTAGCGACGTTGACGGAACAACGATCAGCAGCGCGGTGGTCCATATTATTAGCGGTTTTCAGGTGAGCGAGGATGTGCTTGCCTTTACCGATGCTAACGGCATCACTGGTAACTTTATGACGTACGAGTCAGCTGTGGCGGGGTCTGAAAGTTCAAATGCGATCTTGTGGTTGACGGGTGTCGCCACGATTGCAGATTATCAGGCAGCCCTCGAGAGCGTGACCTATCACAACACCAACACGAGCAATCCCAATACGGACGCGCAGCTTGTGCGCTGGGTTATTTTTGAAGAAAACAATGGAATGTCAGAATGGGTGACCAGCACAGTCACTGTAACCGCGATCAATGATGTGCCAGTTCTTGCAGGCGCTGCAGGAACACTCTTATTTAGTGAGGGCGGGGCCGCTGCGGTTATCGACAGCGATCTGAGCCTTACCGATGTCGACGATACCAAAATAGAAGGCGCGACGATCAAGCTGACCGGTTTTGTCGAAAATGAGGATGTATTGGCCTTTAGTAATACCGCTGAGATTACTGGGTCTTGGGACAGTGTAACGGGCATCCTGACCTTATCGGGGTCGGCTACGAAGGCTCAGTACGAGTCAGCGCTGGAGACTGTTACGTTTCAAAACATCAACACGGATGATCCGAATAATGGCGATCGGAAGGTGTTGTGGTCCGTCAATGATGGGGATGTGGACTCAATCTCTGCTACGACCACGATCAGTGTCATCGATATCAACGACGTGCCGATGGTTACTGGCGCAGGCGGAACGCTCCCATTTGTCGATGACGGAACTGCAGCGGTTATCGACAGTAGTCTTAGTCTGAGCGACGAAGACAATACCAACATTGCTGGCGCAACCATCGCGATCAGTGACGGTTATATACAGAATGAGGATGTGTTGGCCTTTACCAATGCTAATGGCATTACAGGGGTCTGGGATGCCGAATCTGGAAAATTGACCTTGTCGGGGCCGGCTACAATCGCCGTTTATGAAGCTGCACTCGAAAGCGTAACTTACCAAAACCTGAATGACGCAGGTCCGAATCCTCTTACGCGGACCGTTTCGTGGATAATCGAAGATGGCACGT
>JABIQN010000009.1 GCA_018699395.1 Gammaproteobacteria bacterium | reverse complement strand
GCCAATACAATGCTGGCACAAACTGATGATGTCGTTGCAATAGCTTCAGTCCAAAACAGTGTTTGACTTTCGCGCCATGTAATGATCCAAAAATCCCAAATGTCGCCAACAATTTTCTTCATATTGTATTAACGCTCGCTAAGGTGGTTTCTAATATTTCGTGATCTTCTGATTGATTAATATAATCATCTTTGCATGCAGTTTTACAGGCTTTCTTTAACACGCCTGGTTTGATTTGTAGTTCTTCTGCGGTTGCTTTAATAGTATCGTTCAATCCACCATTCAAATCTTCTACTTCTTGCATAGTGGGACATTTAACAGAGCTAGAGCAAGATTGGTATGGAGATTGTGATGATTTTGCTGGATGCCAGCAATGATATTCGTGGTGAGTGGACGAGCTATGATTAAAAATTGCCGGTGGTTGAATTTCATTGGGAGAACGAAAGAATCTGTGGTGCAACAGCATTCATGGTTCCATCTCTAAGGAAGATCTTTTTAAAACAATAATATATGAATGGAATCGATAAATTACTTGAAGTTATGCGTAAGCTCCGTGATCCTGAAAATGGTTGCTCGTGGGATGTCCAGCAAGACTTCAGTAGCGTCGCCCCGCACACCATTGAGGAAGCTTACGAAGTTGCGGATGCGATCGAGCGCGGGAATATGGGCGATTTGCGTGATGAACTCGGGGATCTCCTATTTCAGGTCGTATTTCATGCCCATATGGCCGAGGAGATGGATAGCTTCAACTTCAATGATGTGGCAAGCGCTAATGCCGAGAAGATGATCAGGCGACACCCTCACGTCTTTGGTGACGCTGCCGAGCGCTCAAGGGGGAAGCATGCGGGCAGTTGGGAGCAGATAAAGGAGGCGGAGCGATCAGAGTCCATTGATGGTAGCGCTCTTGCCGGCATTGCTAATGCGCTACCGGCATTGAAGCGGGCGGAAAAACTCGGTAAACGAGCAAGTCGCGTCGGATTTGATTGGCCGAATCGCAAGGGCGTACGTGAGAAGATTTATGAAGAGCTTGACGAGCTTGAGGAGGCGGCAGGCACGCGTAATTCTGAGTGCATGGAAGAGGAATTGGGTGATCTGGTGTTTGCGGTTGTCAATCTTGCGAGGCATCTTGATGTAGACCCTGAAAAGGCACTCACGAGTGCGAATCGTAAGTTTGAGAGACGTTTTCGGGATATGGAAGGCGAGATCACCGGGTCAGGCAAACGGCTAAAAGACTACAAGCTCACGGCTCTCGATAAATTTTGGCGCAATGCGAAGAAGCGCGTGGGTTAGTGTTTAGCAGTAACTAAAGACGTCACACAGCTAATCTAGTCGCTCCTGAAGTTGTCTGATAAAGACTATCTAAACCTTTGATTGCATGAGAAACTTTTGAGGCTTGAAACAAGCCATGGCATAGTCCGCATTTTCCGCTTGGCGAAAGTCAGCGAACCTTACCCCAGAGAAGAATTACGAACGTGAGCAGAACAACACCGAAAAGCGATTGGCATCCCGCGAGCTGGCAGAGTAAAGAAGCTTCTCAACAAGCATCCTATCCTGATTTAGCCGCATTGGACCGGGTAGTGGCTGATTTAAGCCGGCTGCCACCAATTACGACGTCGTGGGAGGTTGACGACCTAAAGGCTCATTTCGCCAAGGCTCAGCGTGGCGAGGCGTTTATTTTGCAAGGCGGAGATTGCGCGGAAACATTTGACGAATGTACGTCCGAAAATATTGTTGCCAAGCTAAAAATTCTGCTGCAGATGAGTCTCGTGATGATTTACGGGATGAAGAAACCAGTCGTTCGGGTTGGCCGAATGGCAGGCCAGTACGCAAAGCCACGTTCGGCGGACACAGAAACACGGGACGGCGTTACGTTGCCGAGCTTCCGCGGTGATCTTGTTAACCGTAGTGGCTTCACAGCAGACGAGCGAACTCCAGATCCGCAGATGATATTACGCGGCTATGAAAGAGCGTCACTGACATTGAACTTTGTGCGTTCGTTGATCGATGGCGGATTTGCCGATTTGCATCATCCGGAATATTGGGATCTCGATTGGGTCGGTCATTCTTCCGCTGCCAGCGAGTACCGCAACATCGTGTCCTCAATTTCCGATTCGCTGGATTTTCTTGAGACGGTGTCGGGTCGACAATTTCATCGGACACAGCGAGCGGACATATACGCGGCGCATGAGGGATTGCACCTGCATTACGAGCAAGCTCAGACGCGATACCTCGATCGTCGCGAGCGTTGGTATAACCTGACGACACATTTCCCTTGGATCGGAATGCGGACGGCCCAGCTTGATGGTGCGCATATTGAATATTTCCGTGGCATCGCAAACCCTGTGGGCGTGAAGATTGGACCGGGCATGACGCGGGAGTGGCTACAAGGCCTTGTGGAGACGTTGAATCCGAATAATGAACCGGGTCGTCTGACCTTGATTCATCGATTTGGTGCTAAGTCGGTAGAAGATCAGCTTCCTGACATGATCGAAACGGTCAAAGAAATGGGTGCTCAGGTGCTTTGGGTGTGTGACCCGATGCATGGCAATACCGAGAGCACGTCGGATGGCACGAAGACTCGCCGCTTCGACAACATCATCGGGGAAATCGAGTCTGCCTTTAAGGTTCACGATTCCATGGGCAGCCATCTTGGCGGTGTCCACCTGGAGCTGACCGGTGAAAATGTCACCGAGTGTACTGGTGGTGCGCGCGGCCTTACGGACGCCGATCTGGCCAGAGCCTATAAATCGACGGTTGATCCGAGACTGAATTACGAGCAAGCAATGGAAGTTGCGATGCGAATAGCGGGCCTCAACAAAGCCTGACTATTGCAGAGAATTCCAGGCGTCCACGGTAGAGATTTGCCGTGATTCACCTGGTTGAAGCTCGTCCAGCGTCCACGGACCAATCGAGTACCGAATAAGTCGCAAGGTTGGTAGTCCAACTGCGGCAGTCATGCGGCGAATCTGTCTATTTCGACCCTCCGATAACGTGATCTCCAACCAGCTGTCCGCGACCGTTTTTCGCTGCCGAATGGATGGGATGCGCTCCCATAACATCGAAGGGGCGTCCATGCGCTTTGCGACGATAGCCTGTGCGGGGCCATCCTTGAGCTCCACTCCACTCACAAGTGCGTTCAATTGCTCGTCGCTGGCGTCACCTTCTATCTGTACCCAATAGGTCTTCTGGATTTTCGACTTCGGCTGACTGATTCGTGCCTGCAGGCGACCATCGTCTGTGAGAATCATCAAGCCTTCGCTTTCGAAGTCTAGGCGGCCAGCTGGATACATCTCTGGCAAAGTAACGTAATCCGCCAACGTGGCTCGCCTATCGGGATCCGTAAACTGGCACAGCACCCGAAAGGGTTTATTGAGAAGAATCAGCACTATTTGTCGTCCCCGGCGATCTGTATAATGTACGCCTTTCCCGTTCCTCTGGATCCACCATGCACTACGATCATATCAATGTGCCCGCCGACGGTGTGCCCATAACAGCAAACTCGGACCATAGCCTGAATGTCTCGGATTTTCAGATCATTCCGCTCATCGAGGTCGACAGCACTGCTCCCGGCACCAAACTTGTCGGCATGCGGGGCTTTGGCGAAGCGATAATTTTTCATATGGACAACTGGGGCGCTTGATCAACGGTAAACTCTTCGACGAGGACTGTCGCGAGTGTTCAAGGCTCTCGCTGTTTCTGGATGATGTTCAGGAGCGGTATCCGGATTACTATTGCCGACCAGTTCCGCCTTTTGGGGCGGCGAATGCACGCTTTCTGGTCGTCGGTCTCGCGCCGGGAATGCACGGTGCGAACAGGACAGGGCGACCGTTTACGGGAGATCACGCGGGAGTTTTACTCTATCAGATGCTCCACAAGTACGGATTCGCAAGTCGAGACCATTCGGAAGCAGCCGACGATGACTTGAAACTGATCGACTGTCGGATAACAAACGCCGTGAAATGTCTCCCACCAGATAACAAGCCGGTCGGTGCTGAAATTAATACCTGCAATAATTTCTTGGCGAATGAGCTGCGAGCTTTGCGGAGCGATGCCGTGGTAATGGCGCTGGGTGGTATTGCGCATCGCGCTGTAATCAAGGCACTTGGAATGCGGCAGGTCGAGTTCAAGTTTGGGCATGCAGCCGTGCACGACGTTAAGCATTTTAAGTTGCTCGATTCCTACCATTGCAGCCGCTACAACACCAATACGGGCCGCTTGACTGAAGAGATGTTCGACGGAATATTTGCGAAGGCTTCGGAGTTACTGGATAACTAGCGCAGTGAGTAACGACGCGCCATTTGAGATCAAGCCGTTTCTGCGGACCCTGACGCATCGTCCGGGTGTGTATCGCATGCTGGATGCGAAATACAAGATCATCTACGTTGGCAAAGCACGCGATCTGAAAAAACGAGTTTCAAGTTATTTCAATCGAACTCATGATGCGCCGAAAACCGCCGCGATGATGGAGTTGGTTGTGCGAG
>JABIQN010000085.1 GCA_018699395.1 Gammaproteobacteria bacterium | reverse complement strand
TGTTGACCGCACTACTGGCGTACAGTACGCCATCGCCAATAACAAGATCGAAACCTTGCGCCTCTGCATAATCCTGAACTTCTTTCAATACAGAACGTTGCAACTCACCATACACTTCATTTTGTCGAAGATTAATGTCTTCCTGATACTCAGTACGCAGACGTTCAAACTCACGACCCAGATCACGCAAGGTCTTCTCGGCATTACGACGCTCCGTTTCACCCATCACAGCCAAATCTTTTTGAGTTTTTGCTTGAAGATCTGCGATTTCTTTTTGCTTCGCAATAATATCGCGTTCACGTGGTGCGAACTCTTCGCGCAATGTATCCATTACCACTTTCGTCTGCGGCGAACGCTCAGCGAGAGCCTGCAAGTTAACAACGGCGATCTTCGTTTCCTGAGCCGAAACCGGCAATGCAACTGCAAAGACCAGGGCAATACTTAGTGCTACTTTTACTAACTGCTTATTCATAAAGCTCATGTATCCCATTCCTTTAAAACGCTTGTCCCATGGAGAACTGGAATTTTTCCAGATAATCTCCGTAATATCTATCGCTACTGCTGTAAGTATTAAGCGGATATGCATAGCTGAATTGGAAAAGACCCATTGGGGCCAGCCATTGCACGCTTATACCAACAGATCTTTTTAAGTTTTTCAAAGACGGTTTATATTCAAACGGCGACCCAAGCTTATCCGTAAATGTGACCTCGCCAGTATTGAATACGTTACCGAAGTCATAAAAAATGCTGGCCCGTGCCTGGCTCGCAAATTGCTTCGGTAGAGGGACTATAAGCTCTGCCTGAGCTGCAACCAACATATTACCGCCGTAAGGCCGCCCGCGACTATCGCGTGGACCGAGATAGGATTCCTTGAACCCACGCACAGACTGTGGACCACCACCGTAGAACTGCTTATACGGGGGAGCAGCAGTCGTGTCACCGAAAGCTTGGGTGATACCAGTCTCCGCATTCAGCCGAATGAGCCATTGTTGCGTAATCGGTATGTATTTAGTGAAAAGGTATCGAGCTTGAAAATACTCAACACTACTACCAGGAACCACGGTGGACAGAAATAATTGCTGGCGTGTACCGCGCGTCGGAAACAACGAGGCGTTTCGGCTATCGAATTGCCAGCTGAGGAGCATCTCGAAACTATCAAATTCCGTACCGGAAAACTGATAGCGGTTCCCAACGATCTCTGTAAATTGGGTGCCATTGTTGGCTACCCATTCTTGCGCTTGCGCTGTGCTATTAGACGTAGCAAGCAATTGAGAGCGCTGATAGCTCACACCAAATGAAAGGCGTTGATAATCGGTGATTGGATAACTGTAGTCGACGGCTGCACTGGTACTGGCCGTCGAGAAATCGGAAGCCGCGGATGTGAATTGCGCGATATCCTGATGAGTAAGACTCACGGTCCGAGATACTCGGTCCATCGTTCGATAAGGATCGGTGTGCGAGACACTGTAGATTTTCTGGTAGCGGCCCGAGTTTAACCGCACTGCGACCCGGTTACCGGATCCAAGAAAATTCGAGTGAATGATATTACCGTTCAAGAGAAGTTTTTGTAAACCGGAATAACCGACGCCGAAAGAAAACTGGCCCGGCATTCGATATTCGAGATCGATGTCAACGTCGACTAGGTCGGGACTGCCGGGCACCGGTGAGGTGCTGTAATCAACGCCCTGCTCGATAAACGGTAGACGCTGCAATAAAACCTTCGAGCGGTCCATTAGGGAATTCGACAAATAGGCACCTTCCAGTTGGCGCACCTCGCGACGCAGCACTTCATCTTCAACTTCAGTTACACCATTGAAATTGATGTTTCGCACGTACACCCGGCTCTGTGCATCCACGTAGAACGTTATCGCCGCTTCCTTGGTCTCGTGATTCAGTTCAGGGACCGGATCAATTTCTGCATTGGCATACCCCGTAGCCCCCAGCAAAAACTCCATTAAGTCCGCCGATGCTGTCAACAAAGCCTGATTGAAGACCATTTGCGGCTGCACGAGGATCTGAGCACGAAGATACCGCTCCTGAACAACCATCTCGCCCACTAGCTTGACATCAGAAATCTTGTAGATGTCACCCTCATGAACATTGATCGTTACGAAAATGTCTTCCTTGTTTGGCGAAATGGTGACTTGTGTAGAATCGACACGAAAATCAGCGTAGCCACGATCCATATAAAAAGATCGCAACAATTCGAGATCGCCTTCTAGCGCCTCTTTTGAATATCGATTATCCGCGCGAAGCCACGACAGCCAATTGCCAGTATTCAGCTCAAAATTGGAGCGAATATCTTCCTCATCAAAAGTATCGTTACCGACGATATTGACCTGTCGAATCGTGGCACGGTCGCCTTCCTTTATATCGATTGTGATTTGCACAGTGTTATTCGGTTGATCTGTTACTGTCGTATCGATTTTGACGCCATACTTGCCGCCCTCATAATATTTGTCTCGCAGAAACATATCGATGTTATCAAGCACCGCGCGGTCAAACGTACGGCCCTTCACCAAGCCAACTTCGCGAAGCGCCCCCGTCAGGTCTTCCGTCTTAATGTCTTTATTACCATCAATTGTGAAGCTTTCGATCGATGGGCGCTCCTTTACGACGATTACCAGAATGTCGTCCTCACGCCTCAATTCGATATCGTCAAACAAGTCTTGTTCGTATATGGCCCGAATCGCTTCGGCGATCTTGACGTTATCGACAGTATCGCCAACATTTATCGGTAAATAGTTGAATACGGTACCTTCAGCAATGCGCTGCAAGCCCTCAACTCGCATGTCTTTGACAATAAAGTCTTCGGCCGCTAGTGATATGAGCGGCAGTGCGGCCAACATGGCGAATAGAATTTTTCTCATCTTCAATATATTCCGCTTGCATTGATTGCCCGAAATTCGGTCAACCAAGTATTCCCGAAATGTCATTGTAAAAGGCGAAGCTCATTAGCAACAACAAAGCGAGTATGCCCGCTTGTTGCCCAATAATCTGCGCTCGTTCGGTCATCGGACTACCTTTTAGACCTTCAACTAGCTGATACACAATCTGGCCGCCGTCGAGAACCGGGATAGGTAGCAGATTCAGCACACCAAGACTGATGCTAATAACCGCCATAATACTGACAAAATAACGCCAACCACGTTCCGCAGATTCGCCTGCAATTTGTGCGATTTTGATCGGACCGCTAATGTTTTTAATGGAGACGTCGCCGGTCACCATTCGGCCCAGCATATTGATCGTGAATACTGTCGACGTCCACGTACGATTTATCGCCGAATTCAATGACTCGAGTGGGGTATAGGCGATTCGCTGATAGAAATCCCCTCCACCCTCGCTGCTCCAGCCCACGCCCAGGTAGCCATGAGTTGTATCATCTACAGTGCGCTCGCCGATTTGGACATCAACCGCACCGGGCTGCCCCTTTCGAGCATATTCAATAACAACCTCTTCGCCTGCACGCGGCTGCACCGCGATTCGTAGGTCTTCGAAGTTCCTGATAGTTTGACCGGCAATAGTGGTTATGCGATCGCCTATGGCAAGGCCGCTATTTGCAGCAGGACCATTTTCCGGTAATTCCGCGATGATTGCAGGTGGCTGCCATGGCACGAATCCAAGGCCTTCAAATAATACACCGGGCTCTGTTAGCCGAGTCTTGTCGCTTCCGACTTGCAGAGTTGTTTGTCGTTCGCGACCGTCACTTCCTGCAAGCGTCAGAGGTACTCGACCGTCATCGACCATTTCACCCAAAATAGCAACCAGTGTTGATTCCCATTCGGTCGCGACTACGTCGCCAACCCGGATGATTTTGTCGCCGAACTCAAGGCCCGCCTGATCCGCATAAGAATCGGCCTCGACCACGCCTACAGCTGGCTTGACGATCATAATGCCGCCCGCCATTAACAACCAATAGACTAAAATCGCAAAAATGAAATTAAATGCAGGGCCGGCCAGTAAAACAGCAATGCGCGCTGGAATGGGCCGTTGATCAAAGGCTCGACCAACGTCCCTAGGCTCAACGATCCCTTCACGACCATCGAGAAATTTTACGTAGCCGCCGAGTGGAATTGCAGAGAGGCAATACTCAGTTTGGTCCTTGCCGCCCTTTCGCATCCAGATTGGTTTGCCAAAACCAATAGAAAAGCGCAGCACCTTCATTCCCGACCAACGGCCGACAATGTAATGCCCGTATTCGTGCACAGCGACAAGAATGCTTATCAAAGCAACAAATGCCACGAGGTTGGTCAGGAAGCTAGTCATAAATTATCATCGCGCCTAATGAGCTGGTTGTACGAGCCATAACTCCAAAGATATTCTCGATAGCGCTGTCGATTCGCGCATGAATGATTACGGCACAAGCCATCACAGCAACCCCAGCCAGATGATGCCAAGGGCAAAAAATGGCGCAGCAGCAGCAATACTATCAACGCGGTCGAGAATACCGCCATGACCAGGAAGCAGTGTGCCACTGTCCTTCACTCCAGCGGTGCGCTTAAACATACTGACCGTTAAATCGCCAACCACGGACAATGTGTCAATTGCGAGGCAGAATGGCAGAATGACCAGAATTTTATGATCCGTATAATGGGCCCAGACAAATGCAATAGGTACCACCATGGCGAGCCCGCCAAGCACGCCCTCCCACGTTTTCGCAGGACTGATGCTCGGCGCTAATTTGACGCGGCCAAAGTATTTTCCTGCAAAATAAGCACCCATATCTGCAGCCCAAACTATAATCAAGGCGAGCAACAGAAACTGCGGCGACAGGGTATACAGCTCAAGCAATGCGACGAAGAGCGGTACCAATACAAGTGCACCGCAAATCCAGCGAAAAATTATCGGAATCGCTGTTGGGAAAAAGAATGTCCAAATGAACGCAACAGACCACCAGACGCAGGCGACCTGTAAAACCTGACTCGAATACCCATCCAAGACGGAAACTGTGAAAGCCATTAACGCCGCTATTATAAAGACATAACCGTACCTTGTATTATTCGATTTGAAGCTCAGAAATCCGGACCACTCCCAGGCACCGACCAGAGGCACGATGGAAATAATGATCTTGGCAACCATCGCCGGCACAACGAAAAGCACGGCCAATAAAATGACTAATAAAATAATCGCAGTAATAATTCGTGGCTTTAACATTCGACCGCCTTTACCTGCTCACCTGTATGTCCAAACCGGCGCTGCTTACTTGCGTAGTACGATAGCGCCTCATCAAAAACCGATTGGTCAAACTCAGGCCACAGCACATCGGTAAACCAGAGCTCTGCATAGGCAAGATCCCATAGCAGAAAATTGCTAATACGCTGTTCTCCGCTAGTACGAATTAGCAAATCCGGACAAGGAGCTCCGGCCGTCTGCAGCTCAGCCGCGAATATCTCATCATTGATGTCGCTTATCTGCAATAAACCCTCCGTAACTTGGCGCGCCAACGCCTTTGTTGCCTCAATAATGTCCCAGCGGCCGCCATATGCCAGCGCGATGGTCAATCTCAAACCAGTATTGGCCTCTGTTTGCTGCTCAGCCTCGAATATCTTGTCTCTCAGGCCAGCATCCAGCAAGCCGAGTTCCCCAATAAATCTGAGCTTCACATCGCTAGCATGCAGCTCGCCCAACTCTCGTTGCAATGCCTCAACGAAGAGCTTCATTAGTGCGCTGACCTCTTCTTTCGGTCGAGACCAATTCTCACTGCTGAATGCAAATAAAGTCAGTTGCTCGACACCACGCTCGACTGCTGTTTCGATCGACTGCCGAGCGGAACTCACACCCGCGCGATGCCCGGAATGTCGCGACTGATTTCGATCTTTGGCCCAACGACCATTACCATCCATGATGATCGCAACATGCCTTGGCACATCGCTGTTCGCTAATGAGTTGGGAAGTGAGACTGACATGACTAAATTTATTATTTATAAGGAGTAAACTCCTTATATCTCCATCAATTCAGATTCTTTCGTAGTTAGCACGCTGTCAATTTGACCAACGTGGTTATCGGTAATGCCCTGTATGTCACCCTCGGCACGCCGTTCGTCGTCTTCGCCAATCATCTTTTCCTTTAATAATTCCTTCACGTCATGCAGCGCGTCACGGCGAATATTACGGATGGCGATACGGCCGCCTTCGGCTTCATTGCGTACGATACGGATCATATCTTTGCGGCGCTCTTCTGTAAGTGCTGGCAATGGGACTCGAATTACGGTGCCAGCTGACATAGGGTTTAAGCCCATATCCGATGTCATAATTGCCTTCTCGATTGGCTGAACCATGTCCTTCTCCCAAGGCGTCACAACCAGAGTGCGAGAGTCCTCCACGCCAACATTTGATACCTGACTGAGTGGTACCTGGCTGCCGTAATATTCAACAGTAACGTGATCCAGTAAACTCGTGTGCGCACGTCCGGTACGAATTTTTGTCAACTCTTGCTGTAATGCAGTCACGCTCTTAGCCATTCGACTCGCTGCGTCTTTCTTGATTTCGTCCAACACGATTCAAAGTCCTCTTTTTTACTACTACCGTTAATTAGGCAGTAACTACAGTTCCAATTTCATCGCCTGACATTGCTCGAACTAAAGCATCGGGACGCGTCAGGTCGAAAATACGTAATGGCAGATTGTTGTCGCGACACATTACTATGGCAGTAGCGTCCATTACGGAAAGCTTATCAGCCAGCACCTGATCATATGAGACTGCCTCGAATCGCTTCGCATCCGGATTACTCATCGGATCAGAATCGTAAACTCCATCAACTTTAGTTGCCTTAAGTAACACATCAGCACCAATCTCGATCGCACGAAGGCTGGCAGCGGTATCAGTTGTAAAAAACGGATTGCCGGTTCCGGCAGCGAGAATTACCACACGGCCCTTCTCGAGGTGGCGAACGGCACGACGTCGGATATAATCCTCACAGATCGCATTGATTTGTAAAGCAGACATTACACGAGCGTATACGTTGATCGACTCCAGTGCGTCCTGAATAGCCAGGGCATTCATGACAGTTGCCAGCATGCCCATATGATCGCCAGTGACTCTGTCCATTCCCGCGCGAGCGAGACCAGCACCACGAAAGATATTGCCTCCGCCAATGACGATAGCAATCTCGACGCCGGCCTCCCTTGCTGTAGCTATTTCACCGGCAATTCTTTGAATGACTTTAGGCTCAATGCCGTACTCCAGGTCTCCCATCAGCGCTTCACCGCTGAGCTTTAGCAATACACGACGGTACTGAACTGGATTGTCACTCATAAAATTCCTTTACCGTTACGGCTAATGCTAGGGTCTGACGGGCGTTGATTCTAGCGTATTAGGTGCTTGAAGTCTTTACTGCAATCAAAGGCTTACACCAACTTTTTTAATGTTGGTCGTCTTTCTAAGTTCCCTTGGAGGGCTTCGCGTCTGCAATCTGCTTCATAACTTCATCAGCGAAATTTTCCACTTTCTTCTCGATACCCTCACCAACCTCGTAACGAGTAAATGAAATGACACTGGTACCGGCAGCTTTCAATAACTGTCCAATAGTCTGCTTGTCATCTTTGACAAACGGTTGACCAACCAAGGTGATTTCCTTGAGGAACTTGTTGATTCGACCACCAATCATTTTTTCAATAATCTCAGGTGGCTTACCAGACTCCGCGGCCTGCTCTGTGAAGATACGTTTTTCAGTTTCGAGCATTTCAGCCGGCACACCAGATTCGTCGATGCAAGTTGGGTTAGTCGCCGCGACATGCATAGCTATATCGCGCGCCAAAATTTCATCGCCACCATCAAGCGCAACGACAGCACCAATTCGGGCGCCGTGAGTATAAACGCCGATGGGTCCATCGTTTGCGATTATTTCAGCGCGTCGGACCGAGATATTCTCGCCTACTTTCTGTACGAGCTCAGTGCGCGCAACCTCAACCGTGGCATCGCCCAATGCAACGCTTGTAAGCGCGGCTGCATCCGTGACGCCGGATGCGAGTGACGCTGCCGCCACTGCATCAGCGAAACCGATGAAATTTTCGTCTTTTGCGACGAAATCGGTTTCGGAGTTCACTTCAACGATAACCGCCTTGCTCCCGTTAACCTGAATAACTACTCGACCATCCGCAGCGACACGACTTGCTTTCTTGTCTGCTTTTGCAGCACCAGCAGCGCGTAACGCTTCTGCTGCTGCATCAAGATCACCGCTGGCTTCAACCAAAGCTCTCTTGCACTCCATCATGCCTGCGCCAGTACGCTCTCGAAGCTCCTTAACCATCGGTGCTGTAATTGACATAACTTAGTCCCCTGTCTTTTCAGCAGCTTTGTCGCCAGCTTTAGGTTCAGCCTTCTTTGCAACTTTCTTGGTGGCCTTCTTTGCAACTTTCTTGGTGGCCTTCTTTGCAACTTTCTTGGTGGCCTTCTTTGCAACTTTCTTGGTGGCCTTCTTTGCAACTTTCTTGGTGGC
>JABIQN010000084.1 GCA_018699395.1 Gammaproteobacteria bacterium | reverse complement strand
TTTTCTGGCGTACCCGGATTTCTTGCCGTGGTGTACTGGGGCGGCCTTGCACCTTAAGAATGGGAGTGTAATCGAGGCGTCACTCGAGTTGCGACGCAGCGGCTTCAAGAGATCCTTCAGGACAAGAAATACTGTGCAACCAGGAGTCGCAATGAATATCGAATTGGTGGATGGTCCGTTTCGCCATCTGTCCGGTTGCTGGAAATTTGAACAACTGGGTACCGACGGTAGTAAGGTAATGTTGGATCTCGAATTTGAGTTTGAGAATCAAGTAACAGACACATTGTTTGGCCGCTACTTTGAAGACACATGCAATTCGTTGATTTCATCATTCACGTCGCGCGCACAAAAAATCTACGGGTGAATTATTGAATGACCACTTTCGAAGTCGCGATCGTTCTTGCGCTGCCAGAACGGCAGTCTTTGAGGGGTATTTTGGTAACAGACGGCGATACGGTGATCGTGCTGTTGGCAAAGAGTGGTCTACGTGAGGAATGCCGGATTATGATTTCGATAGCGCAATATTGGGTATTTGGAGGCGCGAAGTGACTCCTGATGCTTTAGTTAAATGCGGCGACAGGATTGAGTTATATCGCTCGCTGGAGTTAGATCCGAGGGATGCGCGCCGTCAGTTGGCGGAGGTCGGTCGAACGATGGTTGGCGCTGACGCGAGTTAGAGTTCGGGAGATAAATATTGATCGGTGCGGATTTCAGTTACTTTGCCGTCGACAAAGAAAATGGATATCCAACCCTTTTGTCTCGCCTCTTCTCGAGGAAGCTTCAGGTAATAAACGTAGTCCCAACGATCACGTGTGAACGGATCGTCGATCATCGGTGTACCAAGCAGGAATCGTACCTGGCTCTTGGTCATACCGATTTTGGTCTGGTCGAGATCTTCCTGATCGAAGACGTTTCCCTGCGAAATATCCGCGCGATAGACGCAGCCGCTAGCCAGAACAAGCATCAAGAAAGACAGGAAAAGCAGGGTGGTTTTACGCATAGTTGCATTCATCTGAGCGTTTTAGGCTGAAAATGTTCAGCCATACTTGTCATAATACCCGCGTATCATACCTGTGAGAGCTAATTCATGCAGCAAAGAAAAGAACTTCGTCAAGCCGGCCTAAAGGTCACATTACCTCGTCTTAAGATTTTGGATATTCTCGAGAGCGCTGAACAGCGCCATATGAGCGCGGAGGATATTTACAAGCACTTGCTTGGCATAGGCGAGGATATTGGTTTGGCGACGGTATATAGGGTCTTGACGCAGTTTGAGGCCGCTGGGCTTGTTACTCGTCATAATTTTGAAGGCGGTCATTCCGTATTTGAGCTCGATGAGGGGGAGCATCACGATCATATGGTGGTCATTGGTACTGGTGAGGTTGTTGAGTTCATGAGTGAAGAGATTGAAAAGATTCAGCATGAGATTGCGGACAAACACGGTTTCGAGCTCTTGGATCACAGCCTGGTGCTGTATGTTAAGGCCAAAGAAGAACCCTCCGACAGCTAATTAAGCGCGCTTTTGCCGTGCTCCTGACAGCATCTCGTCGGCATGCTCAAGCGTTTTGGCTGTAATTTCGACGCCGCCGAGCATCCTTGCGAGCTCTTCAATGCGCTCCTCTTTACTGAGAACTTGCAGTGCTGTTCTTGTTGATTTTCCATCAGTCACTTTGCTGATCCTGAAGTGATGATCAGCCAGGCTCGCAACCTGAGGCAAATGAGTTACACATAGCACCTGCCGATTTTCACCGATTTCCTGCAATCGACGGCCAACCATCTCGGCTACGCCACCACCGACTCCACTGTCAACCTCGTCAAATACCATAGTTGGTATAGCGCTGCCGTCACTCGCGATAACCTGAATGGCAAGACTCATCCTTGATAGCTCACCTCCTGATGCAATTTTTGCCAATGGTTGTGCTTTTTGGCCGGGGTTTGCGCTAATGAGAAATTCCATGTTGTCGATTCCATAAGGGCGGGCAGAATCTTCATCGAGTTGTGAGATCGACACTTCGAACACTCCGCCAGGCATACCGAGGCCAGCCATGGCTTCTGTGACCGCGGTCGAAAACTTCCTTCCCGTCTTGCGGCGCACCTTGGACAGTGCATTCGCTTTGCATAGGAATTCGTCACGCATCGCTTTGACTTGTATTTCGAGCTCCCGACCGCGCTCTTCAGAATGAATTAATTCGTCATGCTCATCGCGAAGTTGAACCAGTAACGACGATAACTCCCCGACAGGGATGCGATGCTTTCGAGCAGTCGCCTGCAGCGCATCGAGTCGCTCTTCAACCCAGTCATGGCGTTGTGGATCCATATCAATTTCTTCGCCATAGCGGCGTAATGCCTCTGTAGTCTCAGAGATTTGGATGCTTGCCGAATTCAGCATTTCCAGCAACGGCGTCAAGCTTTGATCAAATACCGACAACGAACCGAGAGATCGAGTGGCTTTAGCGATCAGGTCATTGACGTTATTTCGTTCGCTATCAATCAGCGCATCAAGAGTGGCTGTTATACCGTCCGCTATACGCCCACTGTTTTGTAACTTTTGACGCTCGATATTCAGCGTATCGAATTCACCATCAGTGAGGCCGAGTGCATCAAGCTCGTGAACTTGAAACGCGAGTAAGTCAAGTCGAGATGCTCGGTCAGCGTCAGCATTCAGTAGCAGTTTTAGTCGTTCCGCGATTGCAATCCAAGTCGAGTAGGTCGTAGCGACTTCTTCTCGTTGCGATAGAAGGCCACCGAAGTAGTCGAGTAGGTCTCGTTGAACTGAGCGGCGTCCAAGTGATTGGTGAAAATGCTGGCCATGAATATCGAGAAGCATCTTGCCGATATTCTTCAGCTGTGACACGGGTACAGCATTACCGTTTATGAACGCGCGAGACCGACCATCAGCGTTGATGACACGCCGCAAGAGACATTCACCATCAAGGTCAAGCGCATTGTCGCTAAGCCACGCTTTAACAAGCCCAAGTTTAGATATATTGAATTCTGCTGTGAAGTCCGCACGTTTTGCACCCTCACGCACCAGCTGTGCACTGCCGCGCTCACCGAGCACCAACCCTAGCGCATCCACTAATATGGATTTACCTGCGCCGGTTTCGCCGGTCAGCACAGTCATGCCTGGATCAAACTCGATATCGATTTTCTCGACGATCGCAAAGTCGCGGACCTGCAGATTCATGAGCATGTCAGGACTCCAAAATTTCTTTATCTCTATTGCGGCTATCGCGCCCCCAAAACAGTTTGGAACGCAAAATTTCGTAAAAATCATACCCTGGTGGATGGACCAGTGTAACCCGCTTGTTTGCGGCAGAGATCCGTAATTTGTCGGTAGGACTGATGCCCCCCAACGAAAATCCGTCGACAGTAATTTCAGCTTTTGTCTCGTCGCGCTGTAGCAGTGTGACCTCGACTAGTCGATCAGCGGAAACCACAATCGGTCTGTCGGTGAGTGTATGTGGGCACACTGGCACGATAACGACCGCATCCAGATGAGGCTCAATAATGGGGCCGCCACAACTCAATGCATAGGCAGTTGATCCCGTTGGTGTAGCGACGATCAATCCATCACCGGAATGTGTATTGACGTAGCGATTCGCAATGCGTGTTTCGAAATCAACCATGCGCCCTGTTTCACGTCGCTGTAAAACGACATCGTTCAACGCGAACGCAACCTCATCCTTGCCGGATGCGCGCTGCAGTCTCGCCTCAAGAACCAGTCGCGTGTCTGTCGTGTAATTGCCGCTCAGTACATGATCAACGCTTGTTATCATTTCGTCGGGTGTTACGTCCGCTAGGAAGCCCAGTCGCCCGCGGTTAATGCCAAGGATAGGTATGCCGGATTCGCGGGTTAGGCGACTGGCATGCAGCATCGTGCCGTCCCCGCCGATGGCAATCACCAGATCGGCAGCAGCTATTTCATCCCGATGCAAAAGGCTTGCTCCGACTTTTATTAAGTGCTGTGATAGGAGCTGCAAAGGCTCGCCGACTCGCGGGTCCTCTTTTCTGCCGATGATTACGATATTCTGGAATGATGTGGTCATATGCTGATTGTGGCAAACCCTTGACCCACCGCCAAGCCATTGCTAGCGTTTCAGTCGAATGTCACCTGAAACATCCAATCCTATACCCAATGATCGCGGCCAGCACCTGCTGCGTGTGTTGATTCAGAGGTATATCCGAGACGGCCAGCCGGTTGGTTCACGAACGCTGTCAAAAGATACCGGTTTGGACCTCAGTCCCGCTACGATCCGCAATGTCATGTCGGATCTTGAAGGATTAGGGCTGGTATCGGCGCCACATACATCCGCAGGCCGCATACCGACGCCGAAGGGATATCGCTTGTTTGTTGATACGCTGGTTCGTTACCGACAGCCGGGCGATGTTGAGATTCGTAGGATCCAGGAACAAATTCATGGCGAATCCGATGATCGGGAATCTATGGTTGGCGTAGTTTCCAATATGTTGTCCGAGTTCACGAGCATGGCCGGTGTCGTAACGGTACCTCGTCCACCACAGATTACTTTTCGCCAGATCGAATTCTTACCGCTGTCGGAAAAACGTATTCTGGTTATTCTCGTAGTAAATGACCGTGAGGTTCAGAATCGAATTCTGCACACCGATCGAGACTATTCGGCGTCCGAATTACAGCAGGCACAGAATTTCATTAATGAGCACTATGCTGGTACGGATATGGAGCAAGTGCGCAGTAATTTGCTTCAGGATCTCGATTCGACGCGTGATTCGATGAGCAAGACAATGTATGAAATCATTTCGGTCACTCAGTCAGCGATGGACGGCGCGTCAGACCCGAATAAGAAATATGTCGTCGCTGGTGAGACGAACCTGATGGATTTCGCCGAGCTGTCCGACGTCGACACTCTACGCGGTCTATTTGATGCATTTTCGCGAAAACGCATGATACTTGATCTTATGGACCGCAGCATTAATGCTAATGGTGTGCAGATTTTCATAGGTGAAGAGTCGGGCTATAAGATATTTGACGGTTGCAGTGTCATTACGGCGCCATACCATGTGGATGACGATACGATTGGCGTATTGGGGGTTATTGGCCCGACTCGCATGGCGTACGATAGGGTTGTGCCAATCGTCGATGTGACGGCCCGACTGCTCGAGACTGCACTTAACCAGAACACCTGATGCCGAGCAAAATCTGGCAATTTTATTGCTAAAACGCTTGATATTTTTCGCTCCACCCCCAAACTTCGCAAGTCATTTGAATATCGGCGGCCGCATCGGCTTCTGGCACATGGTTTTGGAGTAATGGATTAATGAACGAACAGGCAGGTCGACCAGACGAAGAAATCGAGGAGCGAGCAGCGAGCGAGACGGCTGCGGACGTCGAAGAATCAGGGACGGCCATTGAAACTGACGAAGAAGTGTCCGAACTTGAGCGGGCAGAAGCAACTGCGGCAGAGAATTGGGATCGTTACTTGCGAGCAGCGGCGGAGCTCGAAAACGTTCGTAAACGGGCAAGAAGGGATATTGAAAGCGCACATCGATTTGCCCTTGAGCGCTTCAGTCGTGAATTGCTGGTTGTTCGCGATAGCCTTGAAATGGGGCTCGCTGCTGCTGGTTCCGCAAGTGTCGAGAGTCTGCTAGAAGGCAGTGAGGCGACACTGAAGATTCTGGGCGTGACGATGCAGCAATTTGGCATTGAGGAGGTCGACCCTGCGGGTGAGCCATTCGACCCGGAATATCACGAAGCAATTAGCATGCAGCCATGTGACGATGTTGAGCCGG